>JAHILQ010000294.1 GCA_018896985.1 Nitrospinota bacterium | reverse complement strand
CCTCTCCTTTACCCTGTCGCCTTCAACAACAAATACCTTTATGGTCTCTCCTTCGTAGAGAAGTGAAATAATCGGAACAAGAACGGTATTTCTCTCAGCTCCTGTATAAAGAACTACATGGGCAAAAAGACCGGGCTTCAGAATGCCTGCAGGATTGGGAACCTGTGCTTCAATTAGAAGTGTCCTTGTCCTTTCCTCAAGGCTCGGATATATTATGCTTACCTTTCCTTTAAATTCCCTGCCGGGGAATGCATCCACCCTGAACGTCAAATCCTGACCTCTCCTGAGCTTTCCGGCATCCTTTTCGGTAACTGTAAAATTGAGTTTCAATGGATTGTTCTGGATTATTACAAACAGATTTGTTCCGTTTCGCACATAATCGCCTGCCGAGACCTTCTTCTCCTTTATATACCCGGAAAGGGGAGAGTAAATCCTTGTCTTTATGAGTTTCTGTTTTGCAAGGGACAGTGCCGCCTTTGCCCTTTCCACATCTGCCTCTGCAAGGGATAGCCTCGTTGAAACATCATCAAACTGCTGCTGTGTCACAAGCTGTTCCTTATAAAGGGACTGTTTACGCCCGAATTCCAGCTTTGTATTTTCAAATGTTGCCTGCGCCTGCCTTAAGGCAGCCTCAGCCCTTTTAACCTCAAGGCTGTAGTCGGTATCGTCAATTACGGACAGAAGCATTCCCTTTGAAACCACTGTTCCTTCATCAACCCTCACATCCTTAAGAATCCCGTCCACCTCGGCGCTTACAATTACTTCTTCATTTGGGTTTAATGTGCCTATTGTCTCAACAAATGGCCTCAGTGCCTTCTCCTCAACAGATTGCACACGTACGTTAACAGACCTTTCTTCTGTCTTCTTTGTCTCCTTCTTCTTGCAAGCAGGGGCCATGACGATTAAAATACTTGCGGTTAAAAGAATGATTTTAGTGAAGTTATTCCTGTCCGACTGCCACATCAGTTTGTCCTCCCTTTATCTTCTTTGACTTGGTGTTCTATGGACTGCTGGCTGACAGTTGTCTTCAAAAATACGCCGGTCGTTCTCTGTAACCTCAGGATGGACAACTGATAGCTATACCCTGCATCTGCAACCTGTCTTTCTGCTGTAAGGAACAATGTATTTGCATCAATGACATCTATGCTGTTGGCAAGTCCGAATTCATACTGCCGTGATACCGAATTATAGTTATCACTTGCGAATGTCAGTTGGTCTTTAAGGGATTTCAAAACCCCTTTCTGTGTCTGAAAATCAAGGTATGCATTTTCTACCTCGATGCCTACTGTTTTCTTAAGGTCTTCATATATAAGTTCCGCCTGTCTCTGCCTTGCCTCTGCCTCCCCCACCTCGGCCTTTCTCAGCCCCCCTTCAAAAAATGCGAAATTCAGGTTGATGCCGCCATAAATACTTTCTTTATTAAGAAAGGCAGATGCAGGGTCCTCATTTCTCCTTGAATAAACACCTGCGATGGAAAGCGTCGGCCAGTATGAACCTTTTGTATATTTGACCTGATCTTCTGCTATTTTTTTCTGAAGTCCTACAGCTTTTAATTCAGCCCTCTCTGACATGGCCGCCTGTTTGAGCGATTGAAGGTATTCTGCGCCCTCTGTATGCTGCATACTGTATACTGTTTCTTTTATCTCAAAATCTCCATTCAATCCTACAACCCTTGCAAGCACTGCCTTTGTCAGCTTAAGATTATTTTCCGCCCTCACCAATTCAGCCTGAGCGCCTGACAATTCAGCCTCGGCCCTCAACAGGTCTGTCTTTGTAACCTCGCCCACCTTAAGTCTTATTGCAGCTGCATCCCTGTATTTTGTCAATCGTTCGACATTTGCCCTTGCAATCTCAGCGGCCTTTTTTGCCCTGAGCGCATCATAATAGGCAGATGCTACGCTGAAGACATAGGCCTCCTTAACTGCATGAAGGTCGTATCTGCTCTTTTCGATGCCTTCCTTTGAGATTTTAAAGGCAGTCAACTCCCTGCCGCTCAGAGATACTGACTGGTCAAGTCTAAGTCCCCAGAACGCAGAATCTTCAGGCTGAATAACAGATCCTGCGGAAGATCGTTTTTCTTCCGTATACTTTGCATAATTCCAGAATGCAGAAAGTTTCGGCAAAAGCACAGACTTCGCCTTATCCTTCCCTGTCTCCGCAATAAATAAATCCTCCTCTGATATCTTGATGCGTTCAGAGCGTTCAAGGGCAATTCTATAAAGGTCTTCAAGGCTGTATTCAACTGCATAACAATTTGCTCCCAATAAAAGAATAAACAACACAAAAAAAACTATTTTCTTCACTTTTTACTCCTTTTTCAAAAGGCCGTTAAGTATTAGTTTACTACACTCATGGGGAGAGAAAAGCGCATCTGTCTCCAATATAAGAGAAAGAACAAAACCCCTGATAGTGCAGAAAATTATCTTTGCGGTCTCCTTTACATTGCACTTTTTAAACACGCCTGCCCTTATTCCCTTTCTTATAATGCCCTCAATAAATCCTCTCTGCGTCTTAAAAAACTTCCTTTTGGCGCTGATGCCGGATGTGAATCCGTGTTCCCTTCCCTGAACAAGTATAAGTTCTCTATGTTCTTTGGCATAAGCAAGGTGCAGGGATATAAACTTGCTTACAGCCTCTGCAGGGTCATCTGTATCTTTCAGGGACTTTCTCGTCATATCCGCAAGCTCGTCCAGCCTGGATTTAATAAGAGTCAGATAAAGCTCATCCTTATTTTTGAAGTACAGATAGAGGCCGCCGATGCTTATGCCGGAGGCATTCGCAATCATCCTCATGCTCGCCTTTGAGTAGCCATACTCTGAGAACAACCTCAGCGCAGCATCGATAATCCTCTTTTTTGACTCTATGCCTGAACGCTTGTTCATGTGAACCTACGTTCAGTTTATGGCAAAAAGTATTTTTCTGTCAAGAGGACTCTTTAAGGGGATAGGGAGGCAGGGGTTGGATTGAGGTAAGATTCACGGGTCGATCAGAATAGGGGCTGAAGTCGCAATGAAATGGAGCGAATAGCCCCGCATGAGAACTTAGAACGGCTTAATATATAGCACTGCCATCTTCATTTTTATAAAGGTAGTTTAAGATTGCCGAAAGACAGACACGGCCTCCTTAGTTAACTGTATTTTTCAGGATAACTGTTTTCCCACTTCCATGCAGTCTTTATAATATATTCAAGGTCATCATATTTAGGCTCCCAGTTAAGTCCTTGTTTTATTTTTGTGTTATCAGCGATCAAAATCGGCGGGTCTCCTTCTCTTCTGCCGGTTTCCTCAACTTTAAAGTCAATCCCTGTTACTTTTTTAGAAGTGTCAACCACCTCTCGAACAGAATATCCGTGTCCATACCCGCAATTAAAGACTTCACTCTTGCCTTTGTCTAAGAGATATTTGAGGGCAAGAATGTGAGCATCCGCAATATCATCAACGTGGATGTAATCCCTTATGCAAGTTCCATCAGGAGTGGGATAATCCGTGCCAAAAATCTGCAATTTTTCAAATTGCCCCTTGGCTGTTTTTAGAGCCCTTGTAATCAAATGCGTTGATTCTTTGTATGCCTGCCCTATCCTGCAATCTTTGTCAGCGCCGGCAACATTAAAATACCTTAGCGATACATAATTGAAATCATTGTCCGCCAAATGCATATCTCTCAAAATCATCTCCGTCATCATTTTTGACGCCCCGTATGGATTTATGGGGTTCATCGGCGCATTCTCATCAACTGGGATTGCCTCCGGCATACCATAAACAGCAGCCGTTGAGGAGAAGATAAGTTTTTTCACTTCGCATTGTAGCATTACATCAAGAAGGTTAAGAGTGTTTATTGTATTATTCCTATAATATTTAAGCGGCAATCTGACACTTTCAGGAACAACTATGGATGCAGCAAAATGCATAATGGCATCCGGCTTGAACTTGACAATTGTTTTCTTTAACGTTTCTTTGTCAGAAAGGTCAGCGACTATCAACTCGCCATATAAAACAGACCACTTATTCCCAGTGGAGAGATTGTCATATATTAAAACCTCATAACCAGCCTCTGCTAATGCCTTTACAACATGACTTCCGATATACCCTGCGCCGCCTGTAATGAGGATTTTCATCTTGGAAGAAATAGTTTCAAATTCTGGTATCCCCAAATCTACTTAACCCTTACAGCCCTGTTCTTTGAATCAAGGATGACTATCCTGGGCTTGAACTTTCTTATGTCCTTGTCTTCAAAGTATCCATAGCAGAATATTATTATCCTGTCGCCAACAGCGCCCTTTCTTGCCGTAGGCCCGTTCAGACATATCACGCCTGAATTTTTTCTGCCGGGTATCACGTAAGTTTCAAACCTCTCGCCGTTGTTGAGGTTGCTTATCATGACCTGCTCATAGGGAAGGATTCCGGCTTTCTTAAGTATAACCTCATCTATGGTGATGCTGCCCTCATACTCAAGATTTGCCTCCGTCACACTTGCCATGTGTATCTTCGCCCTGAGCATGCACCTTAACATAGCGCCTCCGGCAGGCGGACAGTGCCATAGTGCCAAAGCGCCGTAGTGCCGAAACTGCATAACGGAAAAGATACTATGGGACTATGGAACTTTGGAACTTTGGAGCTATTTTTCATTCTATTATCTTTGGCACCCTGTAAAATTTATCCGTACGGTCAGGAGCATTCGCAAGCGCATCTTCCCTTGATATTGAATCTCTCTGAACATCGTCGCGCATTACATTACTTAATGATACTACATGAGAAGTTGGTTCAACATCTTTTGTATCAAGTTCATTGAGTTTCTCCATGTAACTCAGAATACTGTTTAACTGCGCGCTGAACGTCTCCTTCTCTTCTTCGGAAACTGACAGCCTTGCAAGTTTTGATATGTATTCAACAGATATTTTCATCTAAAAATCCCTCTCGTTGTCATTCTGGCTTGTCCGTTTGTCATTCTGGCTTGTCCAGAATCTTTCTTTAAGAGGGATTCCGAATCCCGAAGCATCGGGAGAATGACAGAAAAAAGCGGGAATGACATTTTTATCCCCCTTTGTCTCGATTTGTCGGCATAAATGTTTCATTCTATATCTTCTCAAGGTTTGCAAATCTGAGAGCCAGTCTCTTTACTCCTATAACCGGGAAATTTACCATGACTTTCTGTTCATCTCCATCCCCGTAACATTCCCTTATAACGCCTACGCCCCATTTGGGATGCTTCACCCTGCAACCGACAACATACAACATCTGTCTTCTAAATTGAACAGCTCTCTTTACCGAGACTGTGAGAGGCTGGGGGCTTGCCGATTTCTCTATGCGCTGACAACACTGCTGCGGTATATCGGCAAGAAATCTCGACGGCTCCTGTTCCTGCACCTTTGTGTATAACCTTCTCTTTTTCGTGCCGGTAAGCCACAGCACATCCTTTGCCCGCGTCATGCCAACATAGAATAATCTCCGCTCCTCGGATATCTCATCTTCATTCTGAAGCGCCTTGAAATACGGCATTAAACCGTCTTCAAGCCCCGCAACAAAAACAACAGGGAACTCCAGTCCTTTTGTGCTGTGCAGCGTCATGAGCGACACAGAATTCTCTGCATTAACCTCATCCATAGCGGTCAAAAGCGCTGCCCTGTCGCTGAAATCACCTATATCTTTTCCCTCTGCAGATGCAATGAGTTCATATATATTATGAGTCTTCTCTTCCTCCATAAAATCCATATATCCTGTTTTTTCAATTATCGCCTTCAGCATGTCAGCGGCTGACCTGTATTCATCAGAAGCGATATGCTCTATGATCTTGACAAATCCGTTGAGTTTTTCCCTAACAGATAAAGCTACGCTGTTCGCCTTTAATATCGCCTTAATCGCAGCAAAGAGACTTAACGATTTATTTTTTGCCTGATGCTCTACCTTTGAAAACGTCGCGGCGCCTATCCCTCTCGGAGGACAGTTTATTATCCGTCTGAGGCTTACATTGTCGTCAGGATTCACGGCAAGCCTCATATATGCAATAACATCCTTTATTTCCTTCCGCTGATAGAAACTTATTCCACCCATAACACGATACGGGATCATCTCGTCTTTGAGTGCGTCCTCTATGGCCCTGGCCTGAAAATTTACCCTGTAAAGAACGGCAAAATCCTTATAGCGGCATTCGCCTTTCAGGTAAAGTTCCTTTATCATGGCTGCTATATGTTTTGCCTCGTCTTCCTCTGTATTGAACCAGCAGTGATAGACCTTCTCGCCGCAGCCCCTCTCAGTCCATAACTTCTTT
>JAHILQ010000228.1 GCA_018896985.1 Nitrospinota bacterium | reverse complement strand
GCCTCCTGCAATTGCAGGCACTATGGAAACCTCATCGCCGTCTTTGACCACTGTTGCTTCTGCCTGTAGAAACCTGATATCTTCCTCATTTACATAGATGTTGACAAATCTCCTTACCTTGCCGCCTTCGGATATCCTTTCGCCTATGCCGGGAAATTTTTTCTCCAATTCTTTGACAAGATTTATTATTGTGCCTGGCGCTCCTTCGACCTCTTCCTTGCCCTGCGTTAATCTTTGCAGCGGAGTCGGAATTCTAACCTTTACAGCCATATCTTCACCTCCAGTTTATCAGTGTCAGTGATTAGTGTCAGCCACTGTCACTTAATCTTTTTTAGTATTTCCTCAAATGCCGCAAGATTGGGCTTTATGTAATGCACCTCTGTAGTTTGTCCTGTAAGCGCCTCCTGCGTCTTAAGTCCATTGCCTGTAATACAGATAACAGTGATTTCATCCCTGCCTATCTTTCCTGACTCAATCAGTTTCTTTGTGCACGCAACTGTAACGCCTCCTGCTGTCTCTGCAAAAATGCCCTCGGTTTTTGCAAGAAGTTTTATTCCATCTATTATCTCCTTATCAGAGACATCTTCGCCGTATCCACCTGTCTCTTTTACAACCTGACACGCATAAAATCCATCAGCCGGGTTGCCTATTGCAAGAGACTTTGCAACTGTATCGGGTTTCACAGGCCTTATTATGTCTGTTCCCTGCTTTATTGCAGCGACTATAGGAGAACACCCTGTTGCCTGTGCGGCAAAGACCTTTGTATCAAGCTTTTTTAATATCCCGATCTTTTTAAATTCTTTGAATGACTTCCATACCTTTGTCAATAATGAACCGCTCGCGCACGGCACAACCACATTATCAGGCGCCTTCCAGTCTAACTGCTCTATAATCTCAAAGCCCTGAGTCTTTGAACCTTCAGCATAGAACGGCCTGATATTTATATTTACAAACGCCCATTTATATTTATTGGCAATCTCGCTGCAGAGCCTATTAACCTCATCGTAATTTCCATCAACTGCCACCAGATTCGGCTCATATACAAGTGATGCAACAATCTTGCTCGCCTCAAGATTTGCGGGTATAAAAACAAACCTCTTGAACCCTGCCTTGGCGCCATGCGCGGACACAGAATGCGCGAGATTCCCCGTAGATGCGCAGGCAACTGTATCAAACCCGAACTCTTTTGCCTTTGTAAGGGCAACTGCCACGACTCTGTCCTTGAACGACAGTGTTGGATGGACAACGGTATCATCCTTTACGTATAATTCACTGACGCCGAGTTCCTTTGCAAGATTATCGGCTTTTATCAGAGGCGTAAACCCTGTATCCAATCCCACCTGCGGCTCTCCGTCTATGGGAAGAAGCTCCTTATACCGCCAGAGATTTTCCTCTCTGCTCTTTATGTTCTTTTTCGTCAGCACCTTCTTTATCTTTTT
Organism: Nitrospinota bacterium; assembly: GCA_018896985.1. Classification (GTDB taxonomy): domain Bacteria; phylum Nitrospirota; class Thermodesulfovibrionia; order Thermodesulfovibrionales; family UBA1546; genus UBA1546. The sequence continues at coordinate 2,799 of JAHILQ010000228.1, read as the reverse complement.
ATAGTCATAGACCACTTCCAGCGGGCCAAAACAGAATTCACAGACATATATAGGATCAACAGGATATTCCCTGCCGCATTCTCTGCACTTAAGACCGCTCACATATCCCATAAACACCTCCCGAGTTCAATTGAAAAATAAATAGTATTTTACTCTAAAATCACAGAAAAATTAAAGGGCAATCGAATGAGGCATATGCTTTAAGTTTTGAATGGCTGGATATTGTACTTTAGTGATTCCCTTTGCCAATATTTGATAACCAAAATTATGAGACAGAGATGCCAACCTCTTTTATGTCCCCTTCCCTTATCAAAAACCCCTTTACTACAGGCTGTTTTTCGATAAGGCTGACAATGACATATATGCAGTCTTCATAAAATGCAAGGTTCATATCCTTTGCAGACGGATAAGCCGGAGAGGACGGATGCGAATGAAATATCGCAAGCATTGTGTGGTTGTTCTCTCGCATGTCTCTTATGGCTTTGATATGCTCTCTTGAATCAAATTCGTAACTCACAGGAGACTTTTCAATATTAGCCATCTTATAAACCTTAAGAACCTCGCTCCCTTTTCCTGCCAGAATACCACATGCCTCATTGGGATATGTATCCCTGCAATGGGAAATCATTTCGTCAAAAAGATTTTTTGATATACACAGCCTGTCAGACACAATAACCCTCATTTTCCTTTTTGTCGTTCTCCATGAGGAACGTTTGAAACGCAGGAAGAGTTTCTTTGTTAGCCCCGGACGATTTTGCCATATTTTACGACCTTTCGCTTTTAATCCACATTACCACAAAATACGAAATTGTGGAAATCTCCCATAATTGATTTTATGAGATTTTTCTGTTTAAAAAATCCTTGAGATATGCTATAGTTTAGATAGTTTTCGGAAAATACGACAGTTCGCATAGCAATCGTTAGGGAAGTGAATAAATGACTTTGAGACGAGGAATAGACCATCAAAAGAGAGTTCTACCGATTTTAATCACAACAATTATTTTTTGTATTTCTGTCGCCTGTTTCGCTGGAGAAGTCAATTTCCTGAAAGTGCGAGGGAAAACGATAAGAATTGGTGATACCGCTGACCGGATTTTTACAGTACTAAAAAAGAGCGACATGGTAAATCAAACTGTAGGAAAAGATCCCAACAATCCCAATAGTCTATTAATTGTGAAGAATTATCAAGTTAAGGGACGGAAATTCACAATATATTTTGCACGGGTACAAGACCCTGGGCCGTATAAGGTAACAAAAATAATGGAAGAATAAATTTCATACGGGCATACATTAGCAAATTTATAGAGTCATATGATCATTTGACGGAGGCATTATGAAAAAACTTGTTTTTCTTTTGGTAGCCATCTTTTGTTTATCTTTTTCCTCGGCCGGTTTTGCGTGTGATAAAGAGGCTTCTCGAAAAGTACAGACCATGTTGCATGAGCTGGCGGTATGGAGTGTAAAAAATAATGAGGTTGAATTCAAATGGGGGCAAGATTGGGATTATTACACACCTCAAAATAAGATAGATATGATGACAACTTTTGCTAATTCTGATGCCTGTTTAGCGGGTAAAGCGAGAAAAATTAAATTCTACCGCAAAGGTAAACTTGTGGGCGAGGCATCTCCAACGTGGGGAATTAAGTTAAAGTAACTTTTCCCTAACAAGTCCATCCAGCCGACTCGTTACACTCGCGGCTGATGTTGGCGTTCGACGACAAAAAAATCATGATCTCTTGTTTAGAGAAAGTTACCAACCACGTCGTTAAAAGGAGGACGAGATGAAGATCAGTATATTTGTAGTCGTATTATTAGCCTGGAGTATCACGGCCTTGGCCGACGACAGCAATTTCAGCACCCACTTGCATTCTAAATTCCAGACCAAGGGATGTACCAATTGCCATGACTTCTTCGATAAGGAGCGCGGGGGGTTGTCTTTCAAGAGCCATAAGGGACGTTCTCCAGACATGTGTGTGTATTGCCATACGCAGGATGTAACCGGGTTTAAGCATACAGATGAGTGGTTCGCACAACCTGGTCTTTACACTTCGGGGATGGATTCACAACAAACTTGCGAGGCCATAAAAACAGCGCTGCATGCAAAGTTCAAAAACAAAGGGATGGTAGCAAGACAGATAGAGATTCACCTCTTCGAAGACCCTCGCGTACTGTGGGGTATCGAAGAAGCCACCCCAAATAGCGGCATGCTACCCGGCGGCGAGAAAGAGAAAGATTTGGTGAAAGAAGGCTTGACGAAATGGAAGGATCAAGTCAGGGCATGGATACAGGGGGGTATGAAGTGCCAATAGAGAACAGCAAAAGCAGCGGTGTCAGGTTTATGCATTGACATATTTACAGAGGAAGGCCGAACAAACGGATGCACGGGATCGCTTTGCGCACCGTGATCCTTGAACGTACCGCGCTTCACTTCCCCTTTGCTCCCCGAATCTTATTAAGCGTGTCCTGATAAATTTCCTTCTTTGAAGGATTAAGCTCTATTGCCTTAAGCGCGAGATACTCTGCCTCGTTGAGATTTTCCTTTTTTGTGTAATAAAGCCAAGCAAGATTATTGTATGCGTCTGAATTGTCAGGAGCCTTTTTAATCGCCTTTTTATACGCTGATTCAGCCTCATCGAGATCATTTTTCTGGAAATATATATTCCCCATATAAAGATACGCCAGAGGAAGTTTTTTTGATGCAAGCCTGTATTCCTTCAATGCATTATCAATATCTCCTTGTTTCTCGTATGCAACCCCGAGGTTTATGTGCTCCTCCGGGCTCAGCGGATCATCAAGGAT
>JAHILQ010000227.1 GCA_018896985.1 Nitrospinota bacterium | reverse complement strand
TCTTTCATCCTCTCGCCGCCAATTCCGATTATACGCGTCTCAGGGCATTTTGCCTTTAAAGCCTTTGCAAGAAGCGAACCGTATAACTCGCCCGAGCTTTCACCGCTGACTATCATGACAGTATTCATAATCAGTGTAATAGGCAGAGATTGCTTCGGCTTTGCCTCGCAATGACAGATGCAGGTTTTGTCATTCCGAGCGATTCAGCCTTCGTAGCCACTTCGGCGAAGTAGGCAAGCGAGGAATCTCGTTTTCTGAAAAAATTAAAATCAATGGATTGAATGTCTACATTTAACAAGTACGAATTAAGCAACATCATTGATTATCCCTGCTATCTCTGTTATCGCTGATTCTTCAAGCCCTGGATATATCGGCAGGGAGAGCACCTCTCTAACAGCCCTTTCAGTAACAGGGAAATCGCCTTCTTTATAACCAAGAAATCCCAGAGCCTCCTGCAGGTGAAGAGGAATAGGATAATAAATAACAGATGAGATTCCCGCTGTTTTTAATTTCTCCTGAATAACATCCCTCTTTGGAGTCATAATCGTATATTGATGATATACGTGATAAAAACCCTCCTTCTCCACAGGGCATTTTACAGCGCCTGACAGAAGCTCTGTGTAAAGCACGGCATTCTGTCTTCTTTTTTTGTTGTATTCATCAATCCGCTTAAACTTCACGAGCAATATCCCGGCCTGTATTTCATCCAGCCTGCTGTTGAACCCTATTGTCTCGTGTCTGTATGCCCCTTTAGAGCCGTGATTCCTGAGTTTCCTTATATTGTCAGCAACAGCGAGGTCATTAATCGTTATTATGCCTCCGTCACCGTAGGCGCCAAGATTTTTGCTCGGGTAAAAACTGAAACAGCCGGCATCTCCGAAACCTCCGACTTTCTTATTCCTGATAGTCCCGCCGAATGCCTGGGCACAGTCCTCAATTATCTTGAGGTTATATTTCTTTGCTATCTTTTGAATCGCATCCATATCAGCAGGATGCCCGAATATATGCACAGGGACAATAGCCTTTGTTCTTGAAGTAATCTTTTTTTCTATCAGGCTCACATCTATATTCAATGTCTCAGGCTCTATATCAACGAATACAGGGATCGCTCCTGTGTAGAGTATTGCCTCGGCAGTAGCAAAAAAAGTAAACGGTGTTGTAATAACCTCGTCTCCTTCTCCTATGCCAAGCGCATCAATGCTCAGGTGAAGCGCGTCCGTGCCTGAAGCAACGCCTATCGCAGAAGAGACATTGTGGTAATCCGCAATCTTCTTTTCAAATTCAGCAACCTTAGGGCCGAGGATATACTGCGAACTCTCCAGCACCTGTGTGAGCATGTCAAAAACCTCTCCCTTAATCTCGGCAAATTCCTTTTTCAGGTCTATCATTGGAACCATTCTTATTTCCCCAAATCCTTTCTTATCTTCTCTGTTATGTCAAGCGCTACCTTCAGCGCATTCCTGCCCTCTATGCCTGAGACCATTGGTTTTCTCCTCTCTTTCACACACCCGATAAAATCAATGAGTTCTTCTTTCAGCGGCTCTTTTTTCTCAGGCCGTATTATATCAGAAGATATGCTGTCTCCTTTTTTAGAGTAAACCCTCACCTCATGGTTCTGATAATCAATATGAATGAATGAGTCTTCCTGAAAAATCTTAAGCCTCCTCTGTTTTTCAGGCGATAGCCGGCTTGCCGTTGCAATGGCTGCACAGCCATTCTCAAATTCAAGCCAGACCTTTGCAACGTCTATCTTGTCTGTGAGCACGCTTGCGCCCCTTGCCCTTATCTCCTTCACAGGAGAAGCCGCAAAGCCGAGCATAATATCTATATCATGTATCATGAGGTCAAGCGTGATATCTATATCAGTGCTTCTCCCTGTAAAAGGCGATACCCTCTCGGACTCAAGGAACCGAGGGTTTTTTATCAGTCCTGCTACAGCAATCACAGCAGGATTATATCTCTCAACATGCCCTACCTGAAGTATGCAGTTCTTTTTCCCTGCTTCGCTTATAAGCTCGTCTGCCTCAGCCACGCTCACGGTTATCGGTTTTTCTATCAGAAGATCTTTCCCTGCCTTTATGCAGTCCATTGCTATTTTGTGATGCAGGATTGTGGGAGTGACAATGCTCACAGCATCAAGCTCATTGATAATATCTTTGTAGTCAGAATATGCTTTGCAGTTATATTTAGCCGCAAGGCTTCTCGCCTTTTCTTCATCAATATCAACGAGAGCTATCAGTTCTGCATCTTCTATCTCTGAATATATCCTTGCATGGTGCTGTCCCAGATAGCCTGTCCCTATTACGCCTACTCTAACTGACACAAAATCTCCTTTAATCCTTTTCTCATCCTGTTGTGTCATTCCCGCTCGGTTGCGAGTCGTACCGACCTGTCGGGAATCTTTCTTTTAAGACTCATAAGAAGGATTCTGGACAAGCCAGAATGACAGACCCCTTATATGCTGTTGCCCGCAGCGTTACTGCGAGATAATTATTTTGAATTACCCGTTATTTTGCACTAAACAGAGATTTTTGGGCAAGGGTAGAGAGAACTTGAAAGCTTCGGGAAGGTGAATTTTACCTTGATTTTTCTTCTGGAGGGGATTATATTTCAGTAAAGAATACTATAGTATTGCGGGGGATTATGGTGAAAACAGATAACAAGACGATACACTTCTATTTGCGGAATTGCTTCAGAAACTATTTTATTATTCAGTCGGCGATTATCTTTGTGCTGTTTTCTATTAGCCTGTCCTTTGCAGGAAATGTAACCTTCATAAAAGAATACACCTATCAGGCAAGCGAGCTTGACAGCAAGGCGTCATGCAGGACTATTTCGCTTGAGATGGTAAAGAGACTGCTTCTTGAAGAATTAGGCACATATCTGATAAGCGAGACAGAGGTAAAGGACTTTAAACTCACAAAAGAACAGGTAAAAACCTACAGCGCAGGAATAGTGGGCGCTGAGATTATAGAGGATAAATGGGATGGAAAAACCTACTGGCTCAAGGCAAAAGTCTCGGCAGACCCAAAGGAAGCGGCAAAGGCGTTAAAGAAAATAATGGATGACCAGTTCAAAGCGCGTGAGCTTGAGGAGACAAGGAAAAAGGCTGAGGAACTGACAAAAGAGGTGGAGAGGCTAAATAAAGAGCTTGCTAAAGCTACTAATAAACAGCCGAGCAAGAAAGTTCAGCATGAATATAAAACGGCGATACAGGGATTGACTGC
>JAHILQ010000226.1 GCA_018896985.1 Nitrospinota bacterium | reverse complement strand
GGGCAATCAAATGAACGAGGTCTCTGATAAAAAGCTGGCACAGCTTAATACCCTGATGGAACTGACAGCAGGACGCATGCTCGGGCTTAACAGGGCAGAGCTTGAAAAGTTAAAACTTTCTGCTATACTCCATGACATCGGCTCATGTTTATTATGATTATTTTAGTGGTTGGATGACAACAATGACTTTCTCTGCCCGTGATATTGACTGGCAAAAAATGGTTAAAACTTCTGAAAAGATTGATTGGAAGAAATTACCATAGTTTTTCGAACGAAAGGAAACAAGAATTGATTCGTTTGAAGATGCCCGCAACGGACAGATAACAGAGTGCTTGAGGTTAACATCCAAAGGCTTCGCCTTTCTCAAGCACTCGAACCGTTATCTGAAATGGCGGAAAGTGCTATAATAGGCAAGGTGAAAAATGCAGTCTATTACACAGTCATCTTTTTATCCAATTTCGTTAGATGAGATAAGAGCAAAGGTTGCCAAAAAAATGGCAGACGTAACGGCTTGTCTAATGGCAAACTACAACAAATTACTTTATTTAGTAATCAGCCGTTAGATAATGTCAAAGAAATAGTAAACGAATTCGGCGAGAAGATTATTCGGGTTGATGGGGAAATTCCGGCAGGCTTACCAGTTAAAGACGGCGATAGGTTTTTATTTATTAGCTATGACCAAAGTATTTTAACTCATGGACTTCATAAGTACCCTGCTAAATTTTTCCCTAAATTACCCCGTTGGCTGATTAAACGATATTCCAAAGAAGGCGATACAGTTCTTGACCCGTTCTCTGGCAGCGGTACAACAAATATTGAAGCACTCCTGACAAAAAGACATTCTATTGGTATTGATGTTGACCCGTTCTCGCGCTATCTCTCAAAAATAAAGATAACACCTTTAGATGAAAAGGAATTACAGTCTGCTCAAAAATATCTTTTGAGGTGTATTTTAAATTATAAACCTTCAAAGGTGTTAAAGAAAGATATTCCTATATTCCCCTATAGAGATAACTGGGTTAACAGGGAAATTATCCTTGAATTAGCATATCTAAAGAAAACTATTGAGTCTCTCAACACATCTGATGATATAAAAGATTTCTTTAGAATTTGTTTTTCTTCCGTAATTCGTGCCGTGTCAAATGCTGATGATAATTGCACAAGAACCGTGATACGAAAAAAATTAAATAAAAAGGTTTATCCTGCTGATGCTCTGAAAAAATTTACCGGAGTGCCAAGAGAGAAAGAACTGCGGTTAGCAGCTTAATTATTTGAAATATGCCAAAACGACAAAGCATCTGGGAAAATGCTATTTTCAGAGTGTTAGAAAAACACAATGGTATTGCAACGCTAAAATTTTTTTATGAAGAAGTTCCACCGCAAATTGAAAAAACTAAAACTACTGATGCAAATCATGACATAAGAGGATATTTAAGAAGGTTAAAAAATGTAAAGAAGAAAATCAAGCAAATCGGTCTATCTACTTATGCTTTGCTATATGTGAAAGCCGACGATGTCATCTATGAGGATATCCAAAAGAAAGATTTTGATGTCAAGTTTTTTAACCTCCCAAAAGAAAAAATTCACAACTATGTTGAAGGGATGTTAATAGAAATTGGGAATCTTAAAAATTACCAAACATATACACCAGATAAAAATATTATCTTCAGTCTGCACTTCCCCCGAATTAGCGGACACACCGAAAGGTTAGGTTACAATATAACCTTATAACCTTGGGAGGTGTAAAATGCAAGAGAGCAAAGGACATAGGAAATTCGATCGGCAGTTCAAAGAAGAAGCAGTACGACTTATGACAGAAGGCGGACGATCAGTAACTGACGTAGCCCATGGTCTTGGGATTCATGAGAATCTGTTACATACATGGAAACGGAAACATAAAGAAGACCCTGCAGACAGTTTCCCCGGGAAGGGGCATCTAAAACCTCAAGATGAAGAATTCAAAAGGCTGCAGAAAGAAAATTCCAACCTCAAGGAGGACAGGGAAATCCTAAAAAAAGCGTTGGCCATCTTCTCAAAACACCCCAGATGAAATACTGGTTCATAGACCAGCATCGCTCCTGGCATGGGGTGCAGAGGATGTGCCGAGTCATTGGAGCATCAAGGAGCGGATATTACGGATGGAGGAGACAGCCTCAGAGCAAGAG
>JAHILQ010000225.1 GCA_018896985.1 Nitrospinota bacterium | reverse complement strand
TCCTGTTTTTTGGTCTCAGCCCTCTCAGATGCGTTAAGAACTCAGCAACAGACGGGAACATGAGATTATTTAATGTAGGCGATCCGATAAGGCATCCTCTTGATTTCCAGAATTCTTTAATTGCCGCGCTCATGGGTGTTGACCTTAGCTTTATAACCTTGCACTCAACCTCTTCATCCTTTATGCCCTGCATTATGGGCAGCGCCATATGCTCTGTGCTATGCCACATGGTGTCATAGATAATTGATACGCTGAGGTTTGCCCTGCCATTTGCCATATCAAGATACATCTGTAAAACCTTTTGCGGATTTGCCCTCCAGATTATTCCGTGGTCCGGTGCAATTATATCAATCTCCAATCCCAACTTTTGTATTTCTGCAATCTTTGTCTTTATAAGTTGTCCAAACGGCATAAGGATATTGGCATAGTAATCCAAAACTGCATCCTCCAGTTCAGACATTGACTGGCAGGTAGCGAATTCGTCATCGAATCTTACGGCTGATGCTATATGCTGACCGAATGCGTCCTGGCTGACAAGCACCCTGTCTTCCTTAATATAAGTCATCATAGAATCAGGCCAGTGGAGCATCGGGGTTTCCAAAAACAGCAATGTCCTTTTTCCTATATTTAATGTGTCCCCGGTTTTTACAACCTTTACATTCCATTTTGACAAATCAAAAAACCTTTCAAGTCCCTTTCTGCCTTTTTCCGTAATATAGATTGTTGCATCAGGCGTAAAATCCATAATCCTGTCAATACTTGTGGCGTGGTCATTTTCAATGTGATTGATAATTATGTTCTTTATCCTTGAAGGCTCGACAACTGATTTTATGTTTTTAATTGTGATATCTGCAAAATCATATTTAACTGTATCCAGAAGCGTTATTTCATCATCCATTATCAGGTAATTATTATAGGTTGTGCCGCGAGGCGTTACATACCCGTGAAAATCCCTTACTGCCCAGTCTATGGCACCTACCCAATATATACCCGGCTTTATCTCTACAGCCTTCACCTTTTCCTATCCTCCTTTTGTACATGATGCATGATTGTTCTTCGTCATTCCCGTGAAAACGGGTCTATGACTCGTAGGGAATCCAGAGTTTCCTGTGAAGACAGAAATAACAAAATGGGTTGCCTTTTCTATTATCAGTGTTGTCTTCAGCAATAAGGATTTTCATAAGCAACTCTTTGCCTTCTCTGCAAACTCCCGAATCTCAGACAGCTTGTTTTTTACTGTTACAATATTCTGCCAGTTTATCTTAAGATACTGGTGAATGGTTTCGTTTCTATGTTTCGTCAGAGGGGCAATTTTTAATGCTATCTCTCCTGTAAATTCATAGCATGCGAGGACCGTATCTTTGTATGTTTCAGGGATAGCTCTCTTATTTTCTTTTAATACCTCTTCTGAAATGTCTACGGCACACAGGATTATGTCATTTATGGTCTTATCAAGGATGTTTCTTATGTCTCTGTCAGCAAAATACCTGTCTCTGTCAATTCCTTCAATTTTTTGCAGGAAATAATCTATGGTTTCATCAAGAAAGAAAAAGAGTTTATCAATTTTGTTATTCATGATTATACCGAGGCAAGCATTCTCTTATATCTAATGCCCTCTGTCTCATGCAATGCGTAATGGGCTACGCTATAAAGGCTTTCGGAATCAGGGTCTATCAAAGGTATGCCTTTAATCGCTTCCTGAATTATAAATGGCGATTCGTCTTCGTCATCAAGCATGAGAATTCCAATCTGTCTGTCTGATGACATGAGGATTGCGTCTATGATATCCTCTCTTTCCTTTTTGTCATCAGTATTTAAGTATAATGCCAAATCAATATCAGACCGTTTATGCTGTAAATTAGAGGCATAGGAACCGTAAAGATATGCAAGCATTATCTTGCCTTCTTTTTTAAGTTTGTTTAGCAAATCCCGTAAAACCTTTATGTCCTCTGTCATTTCCATTAAAAATTATACCCCAATGACATAGATAGTTACAATCCTGAGATAAGGTTTATCACTGAGCATCTTATCGCCCTGTTACCTTATAAGTCAAACGGTATCATATGAAATGCTCAATGTCAAATGGCAGATTCCCATGCATTGCATATAAAAATCCCGCTGTGTTATTCTGGGGAAAATGAACAGCTACCTTGACACCCAAAAAAGCGTAATCATTTCCTCGCCTGCGGGCTCGGGCAAAACAGAAAAACTGGCAAGGCGGTACATAAGCCTTCTCCTTGACGGCTCTGAGATAGAAAAAATCCTCTGTATCACATTCACTGAAAAGGCAGCGGCGGAGATGAAGGAAAGAATCTTCAACATCCTTGAAAGGGAAAATCCCGACCTGTTCCTCATGATTAAAGAAAAGATGCCGCTGATGAGAATATCAACCATCCACGCATTCTGCCTTAAACTTTTGAAGCGTTTCTCAATAGAACTTGGAGTAGACCCTTCGCTTGATGTCATGGATGAGTTTGAGGCATCTCTTCTCTGGTCAGAGGCTGTTTATGAATGCGTGATGGAAGAAAAAGACAAGCCTGCGCTGTTCTTTGACATGATGAAAGACAGGGGGATTAAGGGATGGGATAAGGTATTTTCAATCCTTAATACCCTCTATGCAAAAAGACCGATTTCTGAACTGCTGCTGAAGTCCACAGAAAATGAGAATAATCCCCCTTCGCCCCTCAGAAAATCCCCCCATCCCCACTTTGCTAAAGGGGGGCAAGGGGGGATTGGGGAAGAAAAAAGAATCCTTGAGCTCTACTCAAAATGCCTTGAACAATATAAAAACAAAAAACTTGAAAGGCATCTCCTTGATTTTGATGACCTTGAGATCATGACATACGAGGCGCTGTCCAGCCACCCTGAATGGCAGAACATCCTCTATTCGTTTGACGAGCATACAGACCATATACTCGTTGATGAGTTTCAGGATACAAATTCAATCCAGTGGCAGATTATAGACAAACTCACAGAGGAATGGCGCTCAGGCATTGGATCAAAAAGGAGCAAAGGGAAAACTCCTACGATATTCCTTGTCGGAGACGACAAGCAGTCAATCTATCTCTTCAGGGGAGCAAACGCAGGCGTGTTTGAAGAAGCAAAAAACAGGCTTTCCGAATGGCTCGGAAATGAATATCACTTTGAAGAGGCAAAAGAAAATTTCAGAAGCCTGCCTGCAATCATAAACTTTGCAAACGCCCTCTTTGAGAAACTCATGCCCCCTGCCCTTCATGAGACATGGCGGACAAGATACGCGCATTTTGAGGCCACAAGGAAAGGAGAAGGAAGGGTTGAGCTTGCGCTTGCAGAAGCAGGAGACAACATTAAGAAAAGCCGCATAAAAGAGGCATCTGTTTTGGCAAAAAGAATCAGATCCCTTGCAGGCATATATAAAATATCCGACGGAGACAAGAAAAGACCCTGCGCCTTCGGAGACATGGCAGTGCTTTTAAGAAAGAGGACTCACCTCGCCTTATTTGAGAGCGCACTGAGAAAAGAGCATATACCTTTTATTGTGGTGAAAGGCATCGGGTTCTACGATGAACCTGAGGTTGCATTGCTGCGGGAACTCCTTTCTTTTATTATCGACCCTCATGATGACTACAGTCTTTTCTGTGCGCTGAGAAGCCCGCTGTTCGGAATTGATTATGAAACCCTCTTAAATCTGATTGCGGGTCTACCGACTCGTAGAGAAAACAGCCAGCCTCTCATAAATAAACTTCAGGCTGAACTGGAATTCTCAGGGATATTCAGGATGCTTCATAACTGGATAGAGAAATCAAAGAACACACCTCTTGCAATAATACTTGAGGAGGCGCTCACAGAGACAGAAGGCTGGAAACACTACAGGGAAAAACAGAGGCAGGCTAACATAAAGAAATTTATAAAACTAATTGAGTCCTATGAATCAGCCGGTTTCTCAGGGCTTGAGATAAGGGAGAAACTCATCAAGGCAAGGGATGGGGATGAGCCAAAGGCAAATATAAACACCGAGGGCATGAACGCAGTAAAGATAATGACAATACATGCCGCAAAAGGGCTTCAGTTCCCGATGGTATTCCTCCCGTCTCTTGATGAGGCAGACACTCCGAGAAGCAGCTCAATTGTCATAGATGAAGAAGGCAGCAGGATCTCAATCGCATACGAAGAAGATTCTGCAAAAAGGAAAAATATCGCCGAGTTCGCACGAAGGAAGGAAAAAGAACTTGAGGAAGGAAAACGCCTTTTTTATGTAGCTGTTACAAGGGCAAGGGATTTTCTGTGCATGCTTGGCGCTCTGAACAAAGAGAAATCTCCTGCAGGAAGGCTTGCGTATCTCACAGAAAATTTTGACATACTAAAGAATGGAAAAATAAACAGCAGAACTGATTTCTTTGAAATACTTACTGAGACAGAAATAGATAGGGTTTATTCTGATTCCCTTCCCTCGCCTGTTATTTCTCATTCTCCAAGGTTAACTGCGCAGGAGCATGTATTCACAGAACCTCTGCCTTTCACAGCAGATGTAAAATGGAGAGACGTCACAGAGGACTTGGACATAAGGATAACTCACGGCGAAGAATGGGTTATACTCGGCAGGATTTTTCACAGGCTGTTTGAAGAACTCTCAAAGGGAATTCTGATGCCTGAGGGCGTAAATGAAAGAACTCTCTCACTGCTGAAAAATGAATTCCTTTCTGATGAGGATATTCAGAAACTCAGCGGTATTGTGCTTACTGATTTTCAGTCGCTGAAAGTAAACGGACATCTAAATAACATAATCCTGCCCCATGGAAATTCATTTTCCGAACTGCCTTTTATCCTGCAAAAAAGAAGTACTGTTTTCAGAGGAAGAATTGACAGGGTAATCATTGAAAACAATATTGCCAGTGTCTATGACTACAAGACATTTCCTGTAAAAGATGGAGATCTGCCTTTACTATCCGAAAAATACAGGTTTCAGATGGATATCTACAAGGAGGCGGCAGGTAAAATCCTTTCCCTGAAAACAAAAGCCTATCTGCTTTTCACGCACAGAGGGCTGCTGGCAGAGATGTAAGAGATGTTTAGCAGCTTCAGATACAAACAAATAATCGTTTATGATCGTTCATCAACTGCAAGCGGTATGGCTAATCGGCTTCCTGCTTTAAAATCTCTTTTACCTGCTTACTCAACTTTGGGAGTTCTTTTTTTACGATGCTCCAGACAATCTTATAATCGACGCCAAAATAGAAATGAATGAGTTTGTCCCTTAATCCGGCGACCTTCTTCCATGGGACATCAGGATATTTAGCCTTGAACGCTGCTGCCATGTTTTTC
>JAHILQ010000224.1 GCA_018896985.1 Nitrospinota bacterium | reverse complement strand
GGAATGGGACTCCTCACCGCTTCCGCTCTTCCACCCGTCAAAAACAACGGTGATATAGTGTCCCTTAATTTTCTTGTATTCAGCAAGCCTCTCCACAAGCCTCTGCCTCTGGCTTTCAAGGTCTTTGTGGTGTATGCCGATTAGATTATATCCGTCTATTATTATTGAAGAAATGGCCGCCTCCCTCGCCTATTATAGCAGAGCAGTAAGAGATTTTAAGGTATAATAAATCATGTTTAAAGACCGTGATTATGACGTAATTGTTATCGGCGCCGGCCATGCAGGCTGCGAAGCGGCGCTCGCTTCCTCGCGCATGGGTCTTTCCACATGCCTTTTCACCATTAATCTTGATACAATTGCGCAGATGCCATGCAACCCTGCAATAGGAGGGCTTGCAAAGGGGCACCTTGTCAGAGAGATAGACGCACTTGGCGGGGAAATGGCAAAGATAACTGACAGCGCAGGAATTCAGTTCAGGATACTGAACAAGTCAAAGGGCCCAGCTGTGTGGTCATTGAGGGCACAGGCAGACAGGGTCTTGTATAAACTTGCAATGAGAAAGGTTCTTGAGTTTCAAAAAAATCTTGATATAAAGCAGGCATTCGTAGATGAAATTGCTGTGGAAGATGGAAAAGTAAAAGGCATTCTCACGTCATTAGGAATATTCTACGGAGCAAAGGCAGTGATAGTGACAACAGGGACATTCCTCAAGGGATTAATCCATATCGGTCTTGAGAATTTCTCTGCGGGCAGGGCAGGGGAATTCCCTTCCATTGGCTTATCTGAATCATTAAAAGCGCTCGGGCTTGAGATGGGACGCCTTAAGACAGGAACGCCTCCTCGGCTTGACGCAAAGACAATAGATTTTTCAAAGACAGAGCCGCAGTATGGGGATGATCCTCCTGTTCCGTTCTCCCACAGCACAGAGAAGATAACGAATCCGCAGCTTCCCTGTTTCATAACATATACGAATTCTGAAACTCACTCGGTAATCCGCGAAAATTTGGACCGTTCACCTCTTTACAGCGGAAAGATACAGGGAGTCGGGCCGAGATACTGCCCTTCAATAGAAGATAAGGTTGTACGCTTTTCCGAAAAGCCGAGGCATCAGATCTTCCTTGAGCCTGAAGGGCTTGAGACAAAAGAATATTATGCAAATGGAATATCCACAAGCCTTCCTTATGATGTACAGGTAAGACTCGTGCAAACAATTCCCGGACTGGAAGCTGCCGAGATAATGAGACCGGGCTATGCAATTGAATATGACTTTGTTTATCCTACACAGCTCAAGCACACTCTTGAGACGAAACGCATTGGCGGGCTTTTCCTTGCAGGACAGATTAACGGGACTTCCGGATATGAGGAGGCGGCAGCGCAGGGTCTGATGGCAGGGATTAATGCATCGCTGAAAATTCAGGATAAAGAGCCTCTAATGCTTGAAAGGCATGAGGCTTATATCGGTGTTTTGATTGACGACCTTATAACAAAAGGCACCTCAGAGCCGTACAGGATGTTCACCTCACGCGCAGAATACAGACTGCTTCTGAGGCATGACAACGCTGACTTAAGGCTGATGGAAAAGGGGTTCAGCATAGGGCTTATCAGTGACAGTGATTTCAAAAGATTTGAAGAAAAAAAGCGACTTATCTCAGAAGAAATTGAAAGGCTTAAGAAAACAAGGCTTAAGCCTTCTAAGGTTAATGAGACTCTTACCGCGATTAATGCCTCTCCTGTGTCAGAAAATATAAGCCTTGAGCAGCTTTTAAAAAGGCCTGAGATTGTATATAATCTTATCAAAACACTCTCTCCGCCTGAAAAGACTTTGGCGCTTGACATAGAAAATCAGGTTGAGATACAGGTAAAATACGAGGGATATATCCTCAAACAGATAGAAATGGCAGAAAAACTCAAAAAGATGGAAAGCAAAAAGATACCTGATAATTTTGACTATACTTCTGTAAACGGACTTTCAACGGAGGTTCTTGAAAAACTTCAGAAGATAATGCCTGCAAACATAGGACAGGCAGGCAGGATTCCGGGGATTACGCCGGCAGCGCTGTCGCTTCTGCTGATAAGCATAGAGAAAAGAAGAAGACAAAGAGAGCTTAAACCTTAAAGCCCAGCGGCCATCTCTTGACTAAATACCCCGCTTAAGGTTTAAATAAGAATATGCAAAAAATAAAGACAGCGATTTTGTTTATACCTATCACATTTGTCTTATCATGTTCGGGCAAGCCTGCGACAAAGCCCGCAGAAGTATTTGACGCCCAGAAGACATTTGCAAAGGCAAATGAGCTGATGGACAAAAAAGAATACGAAGAGGCAAGGACAGCGCTCCTTGAGATCAAAAGCAGGGACCTGACAAAAAAGTATGCGCCCATGGCACAACTCAGGATTGCTGATTCGTATGCAAAGGAAGCAGAACCGGACCGTGCTGTTGAAGAATACAGAAAATTTCTGGATATTTACCCTGAGCATAAATACGCATCCTATGCCCAGTTCCAGATCGCGATGATTTATTTTAATCAGATAGAGGGGCCTGACCGCGGATACGGAGGGGCATCAAAGGCGCTTGAAGAATTTGAAAGACTGAAAAGAATATTTCCGAGAAATCCCTACAAAGACGTCATAGAGGTAAGGATTGAAAAATGTAAAAATACGATAGCGGAGCACGAATTTATAGTCGGTACTTTTTATTACAAGCAAGATTCTTACAGCGCCGCAATTAAGAGATTTCAGGGAGTACTCCAGAAATTTCCGGAATTTAAAAAAGAGGCCGGCGTCCTTTATCATCTGGCAATGTCTCATAAAAAACTCGGGGAAAAAGATAAGGCAGAAGAATATTTTAAACTCCTTATAGAAAAGCACCCTAAAAATAGTCTTATCCCACAGGCAAAGAAAGAACTCTCATCCATTAAACCGTGAAGCGTAAAGCGTTAAGCGTTAAGCGCAAATCAAATCCGGAACTCTCATCGTCTGCTACGCATCACGCATCACGCATCACGCCTGTTTACTATCCAGTATTGCTGAATCTGAAAGGCAAAAAGTGCGTAGTTGCCGGCGGGGGCAAGGTAGCGGAAAGGAAGGCGCTGTCGCTGCTCAGATCTGGGGCAGAGGTAACAGTAATAAGCCCTGAATGCACCGAGAGGCTCAAGAAAGAGAATCTTAAAGGGCGCATAAAATATATCTCCCGCAGATACAAAAAGGGCGACCTGAAAAACGCATTTCTCGTTATCGCTGCTACAGACTCAGGTGAAACAAACAAGAGAATCTCAGAGGATGCCCCATACCTTGTAAATATTGTTGACATGCCTTTGCTCTGCAATTTTATAGCGCCGTCTGTGGTAAGGCGAGGCCCATTAACGATTGCTGTCTCAACATCAGGCATAAGCCCTTCCCTCGCAAGAACTATCCGAAAAGAGCTTGAAGGACTCTACGGACGTGAATTCGTAAAGCATCTGAACTATATTAAAAAAATGCGTGTAAAGGCTTTATCCGGAATTAAGAACGACAAAGAAAGGATAAAATTTTTGAGAGGGCTGTCATTGAACGCATGGAAGAAACTGCGTTCACCCGAAAAATGAAATTGATTTTTACATGCATGGGCATGAATGCCTTCAAAGTCTTTTGATTTCAACATGATTTAATCGGATGCCATAATGCAATTCTCAAAAGTTTATTGGACAATAATGCGCAAATCAAGAATTGATTATGGCATGTAAAAGGTGTTGCTGCAAAATACTTTTCAGTCATCCATGTCCATGCTAATGCACTTTTCGGGTTCAGGATTCTTACCGCCCTGCAATTCATATCCATTTCACCCCGTTAGAAGCCCGTTGCTTGCAACAGGGTAAAGATAATTTCCTTTTTGAGCGAACACAAGGGTTATCCCGTTAGAATGGTGAAGGTCTTCTAACGGGGTTCACGAACGGCTTATAAACTCCCTGAGCCATTTGTTTCTTGAAGGGTGCCTCAGTTTCCGGATTGCGCCTACCTCTATCTGCCTTATCCTCTCCCGCGTAACTTCAAATTCTTTTCCGACCTCTTCAAGCGTTTGAGGCGCGGCGTCATCCCCTATGCCAAATCTTTTCCTTAAAATCATTTGTTCCTTTGAATTGAGGGTGCAGAGCGTTTTCTCTATCTGAGCCTTCAGGTCATTCTGTATTGCGGCGTCAAGGGGAGACAGTGCAGTTTTATCCTCAATAAAATCACTGAGATAGCTGTCTTCATCGTCTCCTATAGGGGTTTCAAGCGATACAGGTTCTCTTGCCACCTTTAATATACTCCTGACTTTTTCCGCCGGCAACTCCACCTTATAAGCAATTTCCTCTGTAACAGGCTCTCTTCCAAGTTCCTGTACCAGTTCTCTTGTTGTCTTTGTTATGCGGTTTATAGCCTCAACCATATGAACGGGGATTCTTATTGTCCGTGACTGGTCTGCAATCGCCCTCGTAACCGCCTGCCTTATCCACCATGTTGCATAAGTGCTGAATTTATACCCTCTTTGGTATTCAAACTTATCACACGCCCTCATTAAGCCTATATTGCCCTCCTGTATCAGGTCAGAAAAACTCAAACCTTTCCCCATGTATTTTTTTGCTATGCTGATAACAAGTCTCAGGTT
>JAHILQ010000223.1 GCA_018896985.1 Nitrospinota bacterium | reverse complement strand
GTTGATGTGCTGACTCTAAGCGCAACTCCGATACCGAGGACGCTTAATATGGCGCTGTCAGGCATAAGAGGAATGAGCCTTATTGAGACACCGCCGGAGGAAAGGCTTGCGGTAAAGGGCGTAGTCTCAGCATTCAATGACGAGCTTATACGCAGTGCGATAGAAAGAGAGATTGAGAGGGGAGGGCAGGTATATTTTGTACATAACAGGATTAATGACATAGAAAAGGTTTTCAGTCACGTCAGGCAGCTTGTGCCTGATGCAAGGATTTCTATCGCACACGGGCAGATGCATGAGAGGGAGCTTGAAAGGACAATGCAGAGATTCATCAATAAAGAGATAGATGTCCTTGTTTCAACAACTATCATAGGCTCGGGGCTTGATATACCTGATGCAAACACGATAATTATAAACAGGGCAGACATGATTGGACTTGCAGACCTTTATCAACTCAAAGGACGTGTCGGCAGAAGCAATGTCAGGGCATATGCATATTTTCTGATTCCCGGCGAAGATATTCTGACGGATGAGGCAAAGAAAAGGCTTCAGGCTATTCAGGATATGAGTTATCTCGGCGCAGGATTCAGGCTTGCAGTGAAAGACCTTGAGATAAGGGGGACAGGGAATCTCCTTGGCCATGAACAGTCAGGCCACATACATGCAGTGGGGTTTGATATGTATATAGAAATGCTTGAAAAAGCAGTTTCTGAACTAAGAGGGATAAGGATTGAAGAAGAGATAGAGCCACGCATAAGCCTTAAAGTCTCGGCATTTATTCCGGAGGAGTTTATTGAAGATGTTACGCTGAGGCTGAGTGTTTACAGAAAGATAGCATCGGCAAAAAACCATGAAGACCTTGATGCCCTGATTGAAGAACTAAATGATCGTTTCGGGCACATGCCTTTAGAGGTTCAAAATCTTCTTGATGTAATGAAGCTTAAAATAATGGCAAAGAAACTGCTAATTACTGATATCACGGATATGAGCGGGAGAGTCCATGTAACTTTCTCAAAAAACACAGGGGTTTCAGGAGAAAAGATACTCGGGCTGTATAATATTATCGGCAAGAGGGTGAGGTTTCTTCAGGACGGGTTTGAGATTGACGTTAAAAATCTTATGTGGGATGAAACATATAAGATTACAAAAGAAGCTTTAGAAAAATTATGTTGAGTTTTATGGTAAAATAGTGGCGATGAAAAAACTGATGATTTTAATTATGGCTGTTTTTGTCGCTTCCTGTGCAACAAGCATAGAGAACACGCAGAAGGCGACCGCGCATTATAAGCTCGGCGTTTCATATTATGGTGAGAATAATATTCAGAAGGCATTTGTTGAGTTTCGGAAAGCTTTTGAGCTTAATCCTGAGGACAAAGATGTCCTTAATATGACAGGGATAATCTATCTTTTGCACTATGATGATTTTCCAAAGGCTATAGATTTCTTCCAGAAGGCTGTAAGTGTTGACCCTGATTTTTCAGAGGCTCATAATAATCTCGGTTTTGCATACGAGAAAAGCAGGAAGTTCAATGAGGCGATTGAATCCTATAAAAAGGCGCTTTCGAATCTTTTGTACATGACCCCTGAAAAGGCATATAACAGCCTTGGCAGGGTATATTACAGATTAGGCAAATATGATGAAGCGATAGATGCGTACAAGAACTCGCTTAAGAGGATGCCTGAGCTTTATATCTCATATTACGGACTTGCGCTCTGCTATAATGCGAAGGGCAGATACGGGGACGCCTCATTAGCCATAACAAAGGCAATAGAGATTGACCCCTTGTATAAAGGCAGCAAAAGCAAGGCGATTAATGATCTGAGCCAGAGAAAGCTGAATGCAAGAGGCGAAGATGAGAAAGATATCGCTGATTATCTGGAAGTTCTGAAGTATTAGAGTTGAGAATTATAAGTTAAGAGTTTCCCGCCTCGGGCGGGTTCGCCTGAGGCGAAAAGATTTAGAGTTATAAAAATCCCCAATTTTTATTTTTTAACTTTTAATTTTTTTATTTTTCGGGGCGTAGCGCAGCCTGGTAGCGCGCCTGCTTTGGGAGCAGGATGCCGGAGGTTCGAATCCTCTCGCCCCGACCATATGCGCCTGTAGCTCAGTCGGATAGAGCAACTGCCTTCTAAGCAGTGGGT
>JAHILQ010000222.1 GCA_018896985.1 Nitrospinota bacterium | reverse complement strand
TCTTTGTCACGCCTGCTGATACGATGTAATCCCTTGCAGATTTTGCCCTTTTTTCTCCGAGCGCAAGATTGTATTCGTTAGTGCCTCTGTCATCGCAATGCCCTTCAAGGATAATCTTTGCATCCTTATTTTTTATAAGCCAGTCTGCTGCAGACTTGAGAGTCGGCTTTGCATCTTCCCTTATATCGTATTTGTCAAAATCAAAATGGATGTTCCCGAACTGGGCAGGTTTTGCCTCTGTAACTTCCTTTACCGGGACTGTCTCTACCCTTTTAGGCTCTGCCTTTGCTATAACCGGCTCCTCTGCCTTCATCGGCTCTGTCTTCTTTTCAGGCTCAACAGGAGCAGCCTCTTTTGGCACTGCCTGTTCAGCAGGCATCGTTACTACTTTTTTTGCACATCCAGAAAAGACAAATACTACAACTAAAGCCAAGAACAACAACAAAATCCTTTTCATAAAACCCCCTCCTTTTTAAGTGTCAGTGTCTGTGGCCAGTGTCAGTTTTCGACTACACTGTTCACTGTCACTGATAAGTTATTTAATTCGGCGACCACCTTGGGCCAAAGGCCCGTAACCACGGTGGGGTTATTTTTTTTTGTGATTCTCCGTTTGCCCTCATTATGTAAATGCCGCTGCCTCCGTTTCTGTCAGACGAGAATATTATAAATCTTCCATCAGGAGAAAAGGAAGGGTCTTCGTTATTGCCTCTGTCTGTGAGCCGGGTAAGCTCTGAGCCGTCAGGAGAGACAATGAAAATCTGTTGCTTGCCTGAGACTCTGCCGACGAACACAATCTTCTTGCCGTCAGGCGACCAGCCTGGAGAGGTATTGTACGAGCCTTCAAATGTCACCCTTCTTGTGTCATATCCGTTTCTGTTCATTATGTATATCTGGGGAGTCCCGCCGCGGTCTGATACAAGTGCAACGAGTTTTCCGTCAGGCGAGACAGCAGGCGAAATCTCTATCCATCTTGCAGTGGTTATCCTTGTAAGTTTTGAATCTGAAATTCTTAAATTATATATGCCGTATGTCTCATCCTGTGATGATGAAAACATAATCTCATCTCCATCAGGGGAAAAATTGCCCGCGATATTAATGCCCCGTGAGGCAAAAACTTTTTTTTCTGTCATTTTTGTAAAGTCTAACAGATATATCCCCCATTGTCCACCCCTTTCAGAGGAGTAAACGATCTTGCTGCCGTCCTGCGACCAGTGCGGCCTGAGGACAAAATTTCCTTTAATTCCAAGCCGTTTAATGTCTGTGCCGTCCCAGTCCATCATGTAAAGCCCTTTTTTGCCTTCATCTTCTGCAACAAATGCCACCTTTGTTCCGAATATCCCTTTTTCTCCTGTAATATGCTGGTATATATCGCTTGCAATGCTGTGGCTGAGATGCCTTATTGAAGCCCTTGCCCCTTTGTATTCTTTTCTTAGGACCTCTCTCCCTTCGCTTGTATCATAAAGCGAGACGACTGCTGTGAGGTTTTGTTCACCATGCACAACCCCTTTTATGACAGCCTCTGCGCCGATCACAGTCCAGTTTTTAGGATTGAAAGCCTCGGCAGATTTCTCTATATAGGCAGCCCTGTCAATGGAGAGGAAAAAACCTGTAAACTCAAGGTCATCCCTTATGATGTCTGCAATCTGTTTTCCCTCATGCCCGCTGAATTCCTGAATAGCTATCGGAAGTTTTTTTATTGCAGGAGAGGTTATGTCAATGTATATCTTTGCTTCAGCAACAGTAGACAGCAAACAGCATACAGCAAACAGCGCAGAAAAGAATATGGCATAGCATTTGAGCGGTTTTTTTTGCCGATATTCAATGAGGGTATTTAAAAATAAAGAGACAAAAGCCTCGGAGTTCCGAGCCGCTTCAGGCGGACCGGAACGAGAATGAGCGAAAATATTATGCCATATTTGTGCCACCATCAGTTCTTTTGTCTTCATGGTGTAAACCTCAATCCTATTTCCATCTCATGCGGAGGAGGAGAAACAGGGCTTGCTTTATTAATGGCTCTCAGAACAGAGCGGTCAAAGAGGACATTGCCTGAGCTTTTTTCGACACTGTTTATCTTAACAGTTCCGTTCGACATTATCGTTACCGAGATTATTGCCTCAAGATTTTTCCCCCATGCCTCGGGGAATGCCCAGCGCTGCCTTATCTCTTTTCCTATCTTTTCAGAATAATCCTCTAATATCGCAGCTTCGTTAGCGCTACCCTTTGCAGGAGGAGAGATTTCTTTTGTATCTTTTCCTTGCGTGTCTGTTCCTTTTATGGAAATTATGTTTCTCAGTTTAACAACGCGCTTTGCCTTTCTTGTTGCCTCCAATGCTGCGATTCTATCCGAGATATATTGTTTTGCATCCTCAGAGGCTTTGCTTTTTGAAGGCTCTGAAGGCAGTTTCATTTTTTGTTCAGGTTCTTCTATCTGTGACGCTGTCCCTTCTTTGCCTTGCGCAGGCAGTTCGCTGATTTCATGACTGACAAGGCTTACAATATACGCAGAGGGCAGAGTAAAATGATTTGCATTTTTAATTGTTATCAGAGCTATAAAGATAAAAGTCACGTGAAGCAAAAAAGAGAAGAATGCCGTGGCTGGAAGGCTTGGTTCCTTCATTTCCCTTCTATGTTTATCTTGGGCTCGGTTATCATTCCGAGCTTCTCTATGCCGGCCTCCTTTATGTCGCTCATCACCTGAACAACAAAGCCATAGGGCACATCCTTATCGGCTTTAAGAAAGACATTTGGATTTAATTTGCTGATTGCAGTAAGCTTCTGCTTTATCTCAGGCATAGGCATAGGTTTGTCATTCATAAAAATAATTCCGTCTTTTTTTATCACAAGCGTTATTCTTTCTTCAGGAGGCAGGTCTTTGCCTTTTGCCTGAGGAAGGTCCACATCAATGCCCTGCTGGAGCAGCGGAGCTGTCACCATAAATATTACAAGCAGCACGAGCATTACATCCACGAAGGGCGTTACATTTATCTCTGAAAGCACATTTCTGTTTCTTCCAGCCCTCATTCTGTTTCCT
>JAHILQ010000221.1 GCA_018896985.1 Nitrospinota bacterium | reverse complement strand
GTCTGATCCTCACGTTTTTGAAAGAGTTATCCCCTTCTGTGCCTGATACTTCCCTGCTTTATCAGCATAAGAAGTCTCGCACATCTCCGATGCTCCAAGAAATATAAGCTGGGCAAGCCCCTCATTTGAATATAGCTTTGCAGGGACAGGCGCCGTGTTTGATATTGAGATGGTTATGTATCCTTCCCATTCAGGCTCCAGCGGCGTTACATTCACAATAATTCCTGAGCGTGCATATGTTGATTTTCCAAGACATATAACGAGCACGTCTCTCGGAATCTTGAAATATTCCAGAGAGCGTCCGAGGACATACGAATTCGGAGGGATTATACAGACATCGCCCTTGAAATCAGCAAAATGCGCCTTGTCAAAATTCTTAGGGTCAATCACGGCATTTTCCTTGGCATCAAAAACCTTAAACTCATCGAATAATCTCATGTCATAGCCGTAAGAACTCACGCCGTAAGAGATAACGCCTTTTCTCACCTGATTCCTGTCAAAAGGAGCTATCATCCCCTTCTCAGCCATTTCTATTATCCATCTGTCGTTTTTAACCATTGTTACAACCAGTGATTAGTGACAGTGAATAGTGTCAGTTGAAAAATTACTGACACTTACATTAAACACTGACACTGAATAAGCTGTCTGAGATTAACATATATTTTTTCTCTTTTCAATGCACCATTATTTTACCCTCTTAAGACCTATCTCTCTTCCTGAATAAGTTTCATAATTATGACTTGACAAGTCTTATTCATATGACTATATTAGTCATATGAATTCAGATACGGAGGTAATCAATGAAAACTGCGGCAGTTTCCAGATTAAAGGCATCTCTGAGCGAATACCTGTTAAAAGTGAAGTCAGGCGAAGAGGTGATTATAACAGACAGGGGAAAACCGGTTGCTAAAATCATTCCCATCAAAAGAGGCGAAGCAGGCGAAATGCCACCGCATCTCTTAACTCTTGAAAAGGCAGGTTTAGCGCGTATCGGCAGGAAAGCGCTGCCTGCAAATTTCTGGGATATGCCGCGGCCAAGGGACAAAAAAGGACAGGCTCTTTCAAACCTCATAAAAGAGCGTGAGGCCGGCAGATGAAATTTTGGGACGCCTCTGCAATAATTCCTTTATGCATAGATGAACCCCAAACAAAGATTCTTCAGGATATCGCCAAAAAAGATAATGCCATTGTAGTATGGTGGGGAAGCCTTGTTGAATGCTATTCAGCATTTGCCCGTCTGCGGCGCGACGGTGCGCTTAAGTTTGAAGAAGAAGATCAGCTTAGAGGAATACTTGCCTCTTTGTCAGATACATGGACAGAAATAGAGCCAAGCGAGGACATAAGGGATATAACAGGCAGGCTGCTCTTAAACCATCCCTTGAGGGCTGCTGATTCATTGCAGCTTGCCGCTGCTATTGTCTGGGCAGATAAAAAACCAAGGGGACATTATTTCGTATGCCTCGATTTCAGACTGAGAGAGGCTGCAAGGAAAGAAGGGTTTTCAGTGCTTCCGGCAAAGGTCAGATGAAGGAAACAGGCGCTGACTTGACTTAAACGACTAAATGTCAATAGACAAGCCTGATCCCGATCGTCTTTCTCCCCATGAACGCCCCCACACTGAGGGTTGTTTTACAGGGATTACAAGGGATGTTAGAAAGAGTTTTACTACTGTCTGTCGGAGGGCAGAGCTACACGATTTCCATTTTCACGATACCAGACATACCTTTTAGAGTCAGCTTGTGAGCTCATATGTTGATTTTGCAAAGGTAAAATCCCCTTACAATGACATTGAGGTTGCCCACCTTGCACCGAGTCACAAAGTAAAAGCTGTGGAAGTGTCGGATAATAAGATTAATCACGATATCGAGCTTCTTGCCTAAAAGGATATTTATGATATTGAGTAATGAAATTATAGACAGCTACATATGCTGTAAATACAAGGCATTTCTGATAATAAATGGAAATCGTGGAAATAAACCTGATTATGATCTGGTTGAAAATAGGCTATGCAAAATTTACAGGGACAATTTTTTTGAGCACATTAAAAAGTCCTACCATGAAGGTCAAATATTAACTTCAATCCAGATCACCAAAACCCAAAGTGATTCGACAATAATTATAAACCCTGAAGCTAAGGGAAATGATTTTTCAGTAAATTTTGATGCTATTGAAATTTCCAGCACACGAACCGGTCGAAAAAGAAAAACATATATCCCCATTATCATCTCTCCAAAAGAAGCTGTCACCAAGAATGAAAAGGTCTTATTGACTGTCAAAACTTTATTACTCAATCGAGTATCAAGCCATTTGACGGAAATCGGCAGAATCATTTACGGAAAAGATTCAAAAACATGTTGTATTAAGATTAAGGATTACAAAAGGACATCGCAGAGGATGCTTGATGAATTAGAAATATTAATGAGGGATAATGATAAACCCCTTGTTTATAAAAATGGCAACTGTCAAATATGCGAATTTGAAAAAAACTGTAGAAAACATCTTATTGAGAAAGATGACCTCAGTCTATTAGGTAGCTTCAGTCTCAAAGAAATCATTAAGAGAAACAAGAAAGGTGTATTTACTATCAATCAATTATCCTATAACTTCAGACCCAAAAAGTTTAGAAAAACAAGGGAAAGAGGTAGACCCTTTTCGTATGAATTGAAAGCATTAGCAATCAGGGATAAGAAGACTTATGTTCTGAATTCACCAATTGAGAGCAAGCCAAGCAAGGATGATATCTATATCGACTTTGAAGGATTACCAGATGAGAAATTTGTTTATTTAATTGGTATTGTTATTAAGAGTAATGGGTCAGAGAAGGAGGTGGTGTATTATTCTTTTTGGGCTGATTCAAAAAAACACGAAAAAATAATTTTTCAGAACTTGCTCAAAACTATATCAAGATATGACGATTATGCTATATATCACTATGGTAGCTATGAAGCAAAGGAACTAAAAAGAGTTTCAAGAGACTATCCTGAGCTTGAAAATCTAATAACATCCAAAATTCTTCAGAACTCAGTAAATCTGTTGTCACATTTCTATTCAAATATTTACACACCCACATTCACAAATGGATTAAAGGATATAGGGAGTTTTTTAGGTTTTAAATGGTCGGCTGATAATTCATCAGGTATTCAAAGTATCGCATGGAGAAAAAACTGGGAACTATCCAATGAAGATGAGTATAAAGAGATACTTTTGAAATATAACAGCGAGGACTGTAACGCTTTAATAATAGTTAAAGAATGGATAGATAAACTTCGAGCTGGGAAAACTTCAGCAATTAATAATGCAGTTGGATGTGTCGATGAGATTAAACATCAAAGTAGCTATAAGTTTGGCAAAACAGAATTTCTGATACCAGATTTTGAGGCAATCAATAACTGTGGATATTTCAATTATCAAAGAGAAAAGGTTTTCATTAAAACCAATCTAAAGATTAAGAAGATTATCAGGAAGCAGAACCTGCTTAATAAACCTAAAAAGGCAATTAGACCTAATGTCTATATTAATCTCCCTACACCAAAACAATGCCTCAATTGTGGCAATAAAAAACTTTACAGACACAGAAATTGTTATGCAATTCGGGAAACTTCTACGGGAAATAATGGGAACAATTGATCGATATGGACTAAAAAGAAGGTATTTCAATAAACATAAAAAGATGGTAAAGCATTTCTTTGACCATTTGCAGAATTATGGATACAAGTCTGAACTGGCAATTCAAAACCAAAAAAAATTTAAAAAGAACAAAGATAAACTGTTTACTTTTTTGGACTATGATAGCATCCCCTGGAATAATAATAATGCTGAGCATGCAATAAAACACTTGGCAAGGTATAGAAGAAATGTTGATGGTTTATTCTCAGAAAAAGGGGTTAAAGAGTATTTGATTCTTTTAAGTATCTATCAAACATGCAAGTATAAGGGATTGAACTTCTTGAAATTTTTAATGTCAGAGGAAAAGAGTATTTTTTCACACTTTGAAAAATATTACAGGATTCGTAAATCTTCTCATTGAAAAAAATGTGGCAAGATATAGTATATAATGCCCAACCAGACAAAAAATAGACAATAGCCCCATTTAGAACATAGAGATTTTTGTCAACAAATGCGTTTTTTGTGATATATTAATGACATACAACTTATAAAGGAGGAATTTTATGGGACTATGGGACAGGGTTAAAAAAGACATCCAGAAAGGCGTTGATGAGAGCATTGCTGCTGTAAGAAAGGGAGCTACTGTTGCCGTTGAAAAGGCAGAGGAACTGGCAGAGGAAGGAAAGAGGAGATACAAAGTTTTTGAACTGAAAATGAAGGTTCAGTCTAATTTCACAGAACTCGGCGGGAAGGTTTATGACCTTGCATCAAAAAGCGCGAAAAGTCCTCTGCTTGATGCAAAGGTAAAGGCAACAATGGCAGGCATAAAAAAACTTGAAGCTCAGATTGCAAGACTTGAAAATCTCTCTCCTAAAAAGAAAGGCGCTGGCAGATCAAAATCAAAAAGAAAGTAGATAGGGGTAAACCGAAAAACATAGAAAGGCCTGTTCCAAAGATTCATAATAAAGGGGCAATAACTGCCTGCATCAACACCTCATGCCGACTGCGGAAAGCAGGATGCGTGGGATTTGTAGGTTGTCCGGGATTTATGTCAAGATAAAGATGATAAACATATCTTCATTAAGACATTAACTACATGAGCATCCCCTTGCCCTTGGTAAAAACTCTCTTCTTACTTTGCAATCCTGTCTGAATCAAGATGTTTAGAACGCATGCCCGATACTGAAATGCACTTCTCCCCTGCTTTCACCTTTTTCTCTGTCAAGTTTATGGCCATAGTCAATCCTCAGGGGACCTACCGGCGTATTGTATCTTATGCCTGCACCGGCAGTATATTTCATCTCTGAGAGCTTTATATCGCCGGTTTTTTTCCATACATTGCCGCCGTCAAGAAAAGTTACAAGACCAAACCCCTTGCCAATAGATGTCCTGAGTTCAAGATTTGTCAGTACAAATGCATTGCCGCCTGTCGGAGAGCCGTCAGCGCCTTTAGGCCCAAGTGTATCCTGTTCATATCCGCGCACTGTAGTCCTGCCGCCGAGAAAAAATCTCTCGACAAGCGGAAGCTCTGTTGTCTTGTCAAAACCCTGAGACATCCCGCTTTTTAACGAAACCGCAATAACAAAATATTTGTTTAACTCATGGTAAACACTTCCGTTGACTATTGCCTTTACAAAATCCGTTTCTGACAGAAGGTATCCCGATGCGGTTTTCACGGATATCCCGGCAAGCACGCCTTTTCTGGGGTCAAAAGGATTGTCCCTCATATCGTAAACTATACCAGGCCTTATCCCTGCAATAGCAAGCGTTCCCACATCTTCTTTCGTAAGGATAACATCAGGCTTCACCTCAAAAGTTTTGACTAATGAGAAATCATAAAAAATCTCACCTTTCACCCTTTCGCTGAATTTCTTCTCAAAGCCTGCGCTCGCAGTGTGCCTTCTCAGTTTATACCGCGTCTCACGGGTCTCTATGGTTTTTTCTGTCCTTTCTTCTTTGATAAGAAACACCTTAAAGGGAAGACGCTTGCCTGAAAACCACGGCTCAGTATAATTCACTATATAACGCTGCTCAAGCGTGCTGATTTCAGTTCTGAATGATATCTGCCTGTTCATTCCAAAAAGATTCCTGTAGCTTATATCAAATGACCCCCTGAACCGCTCATAATCCCCGTATCCGACGCCAAATTCAACAACCCCTGCTTTAGCCTCTTTCACCCTGACATGAATATTCTTTACATCGCCTTCTTTTTCTATCGCATCTACATCCACATCAGTAAACAAGCCGAGTTTGTAAAGTCTCTGCCGCGTCTTCGTGAGAAGAGAAGGATTAAAAGGAGCGCCGTTTTCATAGAGCATTTCTCTCTTTATTACCTCATTCTTTGTCTCCGCATTGCCGCTTATTACTGTTTTCCCGAACAAGGTCAGTTTTCCTTCATCAATCTCAAAAATAATCTTCACACCTTTCTCTCCGGCCTGCTGCTTTATATCAACCTTTGAGTCAATAAAACCGTTACTCGAATAAAGGTCAATAATCTTGTACCTTGCATCTGATATATCAACTTCATTGTAAGGATCCCCTGTTTTTATTCTGACAGCATTTATTATTTCTTTTTTCGAGATAAAAATTGCCCCCTTTATCTCAATCCCCTCTATCAAGGTCTTTGTGCCTTCTTTAATTTTTATTATAATGTCCGCCCTGGAATTTTTTACTGCAATCCTGACATCATCTATCACCACGTTCAGATAGCCGAGCGCATTGTAAAACTCTATTAATATTGCTTTGTCTGCCTCTATAAGGTCTGGATTGTACAACTTACCTTTTTTTAATAACATTACATCTTTCAGATTTTTTTCAGATATGGTTATTCCTTCTAAAGTTACAGAATTGACAATAACCTCGCTTCCTTCAAAGATAAAAAACCTGACAATAACCGTGTCCTTGTCTGATGTTATAACAGGCGCTACCTGAACAAAAGGAAACCCTTTGGAGTGATATAAAGACACAATCCTTGATATTGCCTCTTCAACAAGGTCATCCCTGAAGTCTTCAGCCTCAAAAAACGGCGTCTCTTTAGTAAGAGTCTCTGAATTCAGGACAGAGTTGTTTTCAAACACAACTTCAAGCTTTTTACCCGGGTCTATGTTAATCTCAAGATTGCCATTGCTAAAAGTATAGGAGCCAACAACAGGTTTAAGAAAATTGTCTTTCTTATAATGTGCCCTGATTCTCTCCATCTCTTTTCTTAATTTAATCTGGTCATAGATGTCGCCTTCCTCAATTTTAATTAATTCTTTCGCTTCCGCAGACCCGATAATTTTAATGCTTTTTATTATCTCAGGCATTCCCTCGTCTATCGTAAGTAAAAGATTCACCCTGTAAGGCGTGCCGGTATTCTCTATAGCGAGTTTTATATCTGCATGAGGAAATCCCCTTTCAGACAATGCATTCTTAAGCTCCTTTACAGCATCTTCCATACGGTCATATCTCATAGCCTGTTCTTCTTTTAATGGGAAATGATTTTTTATTATCTTCTTTGACAGGCGTTGATTTCCGGCAATAACAATTTTCTTTATTATATCTCTCTCCCTGACCCTTACCATGATAAAGGTTCTGTCTTCATCATTAACTTCAACAGATATGTCCTCAAATATCCCCTTGAGAAATGCTAATTTTAACCCGGCGCGGACAGATGAAGGGTTAAAGACATCACCAATCTTTATGTTTAAAATGTCCAGAAGTTCTTCGCTCTTCATGGAATGCAGTCCTGAAACATCAATTTTACTGACTGCAGCGTATGATGTCTCAGCAGATGCAACAGAGGGATGAGCAAGAAATGGCGTGAAAATAAAAATCAGGAATGATAAAAAAATGATTTTTACCATTCTTCTGCGTTTATCAATCTGCCATAAGCATTTCATCTTGCATTCAGCCTTTTTTATTTAAATTCAAATCTGAACTTGATGTCTCCGCCAACACTGCCTTTTTCATCCCTCACGCCAATCAGTGAGACATTCTTATCAAGAATATACTCAAGTTTAAGCACCTGTTCCTCGGTAGAACCCACGACAGATGTATAAGTTACAAACAGTTTATCGCCTAAAAGCCTCTTTGACACAGTCAGCCTCGGGCCTACCGTGCCTGTGGACTTGGACACATAAGGGTCTACCTGAACCCTGTCAAGCCCTGTTATGTTTCTCAGCCTGTCTTCAAAAACATCCTGAACCTTGCCTGTCAGAAATGAAGCAGCCTCAACAGCTCCAATTCCTCCCTCAAGGCCTTTCAATTGTTTCCCTATCTGCCCTACAGTAAGCAAACTGAGTATATCCGTCTCCTCAAGAGGCGGATCAGAAACAAGAGAGAGGTTAAAATGCTCCATCTGTCCTTCAAGGCTCAGCCTGATGTTGTACCCTTTCACTATTGTCTGTGCCACCATCTCCATTACAGGATTTATCCTGTTCTGATCAGTAAAATCAGCGCTTGCGTTCATTATCCTGAATTCATTGTTCCTGAAATAGACCTTCCCTTCTTTGGACTCAATCCTTCCGAAAAGAAGCGGCTGTCCTATTGTGCCTCTCAAAACCATATCCACTTTCAACGGCGCACGCGCTATGTTGTTGTCCACAATGATATTTTCTGCTCCATATATCTTCACATTCAATACTGCTTTTTCTACTCCAGTCAGTTCACCCCTTGGCCTTTCTGCGGTCTTTGCCTTGAGAAGCCAGCTTTTCCATTCTAATCTCTCCCTATACCTTGCTCTATTCACTCTTATATCGCCGGTAATATTCTGCGCATCAAGAGTCCCTTTATAGAGAACATTGCCGTAAAAATTAACAGAGAAATCTTTGGATATGGAAGTTGTGATATTGTTCAGTTTTGTATCGAGATAAAACCTCTTAAGATTAAAACCGCTGAGATAGACAACCCCCGTCGCATCTATATCTCCGCCTCCAAGTTTCCCTGAGAGTTTGCGTATAACAATTTTGTTTCCCTCAAAATAAAATAAACCGTTTATTGAACTGACTCGCTGGTGCATATCCTTTAATCCGAACAGCCCGTTGCTCACATTGAGATTGCCGTTTATATGAGGGTTGTCCCATTTACCCCCTACAGTCAGGGCGAAATCAGCGTCGCCCCTCAGAACGCCAACCTTTTTTGAAAATCCCTTCAGAGGAGAAAGCGCTGAACTGCCTTCAAGGGATATATTGTACTCTCTGCCTATTTCCATGCTGCCCCGCATGCTGAAAGAGGCATTCCCGCTCCGCATTGTAAATGCGGAAAAAGACATTTTTCTATTATCAAATCTGAATTTTATATCCGAATCATTGGAGAAGCTGTGTCCATAAAGAGCCGCATTAACCTGATTTAAAACTGCAGAAGCTGAAAAGGTTTTTCTGGTTCCTGACATTACCGCACTCCCCTTCATATTGACTACAAGGTCATCAGGAACATCCTTCAGCAAAGCTGACAGAAGAAAGTCATATCTGCCTGACGTCATGGTAATCTCTCCGCTCCACGGCAGTAAATCACTCAGATATCCCTTTCCTTTCATAATCACCTTCTCATTAAAAAGCACTGCGCTGAACAGAATATCTTTATTTTTAATAGAAGCATTTATGGCGCCTGTGCCAAGCGGTCTGCCTTTAAATGTTCCGCCTGATAATTTCCCGTTTATAGTTATGGAGGGATTATCAAAAGCGCCTGAGCCTGCCGCATTTATATTCAATACCGCATCGTCAGGAATGTTTCTCAGTCCCGTATCTTTCAAGAATAGTTTACTGCCGGATGCATTGAATGAAAACTTCTCCATATCTGAAATACTTCCCTCAACAGTCACTGCAGAGCCGCCCTTCTTAATAAGAGCCCTTTTTACTGCGATGTCTTTATGCCTGTAAGAGAAATCCGTTGCCAGAGAGTCTGCTGAAAATTTATAAGCCTCTGCATTCATTACAGCCGCAGAGCCTGAATATTCAGGATAGGAGCCATTGCCTGTTATCTTAAATTCTGTATTCAGTCTGCCCTTCAATGGAAGTTTTTTATAAAAGGCTGCCACCAGCCTTTCAATATCAGCGCCTCTTAATGATACTGCAAGATTGTAATCAGGCTGTTTCAGGTCAAAAATCTTCTTTGCAGCATTAAATTTTACATATCCTCTTGCTGTGTGCTCCTCATCTTTTGCTTTAACTGACAAACCTTTTATCTCAAGAAGATTTTTTCTGTAAGAAAGCTCGCCTGAAACATTATCAAGCCCGTAACCTTTTAAGGATGCGGCTGTCATCCTCACTGCACCGCCTATGAGCGGGTCATCAAATTTTCCGGTTATTGTGCCTGTAAACTCGCCTGTGCCTTTCAGAAGATCAAAATAAGGAGACGTGAGGTCTGCGATGTCATGAGTTATAAGTCTGCCTTTAAGGTTGAGCGCTGAAGCAGATATAGCAACTGTGCCGTTTATATCCAGCGATGACTTATCAGTTCTGACTTCTGTATTAGAAAGGGAAAGCATATCACCCTGCACCTTAAATTCCCCTCTTATTCTCTTTACTCTCCCTATTAAATCACTACCAGTCTGCTCGCTGTTGTAACTAAACCATCCGGACGGATTAAATTCGCTGTCAGAAGAAAAAAGCTCTCCTTTTACCTTGCCCTTCAGAGCCTCTATATCCATACCGATAAGCTTAAATGCCGGCTGACCGTCAACATCCGTAAAATTCACCCTCACTGAATAATGGTCAACTTTCGGAAGTTTTAAAGTCGCCTCTGCATCTGCCCTGCCATTGTAAAGCGCTGCCTTACCGTTTTTAAAACTCATGACTCCGTTGCTGTAAACTATATTGCACTTGAGGCTGTCCACAGCAACATCGAAAAGATTTCCCTTTTTTAACGTCGCATCTGCTCTGCCTGTAATCTTTGAACCCGCCCCGCTTATCTTTCCGTCAAAATCCACCCATCCTTCAACTCTCTCTTTTACTTTGAGAAGCTCCATCAAAGACTGAAGATAAAAATTGCCGCTGACTCTGATATCCACAAAAGGAGCGCCTTCTCCAAATTTTATATCGCCCTTTGCAAATATTTTTCCCTTGCCGCTCTTTTTCAGCCCGAAAACTTTTTTTACAGAATCAGCAGAAAGTTCAATAGCTGTTTTTATATCACCTTTTCCTTCAGCCGAATAAAAACCGCCTGCCTTCAGTTCTGAATCATAAGCCCTGAGAGTGACATTCTTTATATCAATTCCGTCTTTCCTGAAAAATAATACAGCATCTGCGCCAACTTTCAATTCAGGGAAACCCTGAATATTGGAGATAAATTCTTTTATGTTAGCTTTCATTCGCGTGGTTTCACCTAACAGAATCTCACCGCTCAATCCTTTGCCTCTTAAAACAGCGCCATATGCAGGATCATAAAAGCCAAATCCTCCATCACGCACTTCTATCACATCCACTGCGACTTTCATCTTCTTGGGGTCTTCCTTAATCAAATACCCTTTAACCCTCTTGATGATGTCATCCGCCTGTTCCCTGTCAGTCGATAACTCAGGCTCTTTTATCACTATTCTTTTCAGGGCTATTTTTTTTCTCCGTATTGCGGACAGCTTCAGATATCCCTTTATCCTGTCAACAGTCAAAACCCTGTTGCCCTCATCATCAAACAACTTCACACCCTTTGCCTCAATGAATAACGGAAATAAATTAAGATATATTTTATGGGCTATTACCTTGCGGCCTGTCATATTCTCAAGTTCAGGCAGTATTATTCTCTTTAATGTATTTGATATGTGCGGGCCGCGGGAAACAAAGATAATTATCCCTATGAGCAGTACGCCTGTGAAAAGATATGCTATTCGTTTTATCCTTTTAGATTTTTCCATAGAGATTCCAGCAATTTCACAGCTTTAAGCCCATTAACCTTTTTGCCGTCATGCTGAATATAAAAAACGTCCTGAGCAATACCTGATTCAGTATTAACCCTTGCCGATATTATATTCAGCCCGCTTTCATGCATAAGGTTAGACACATCATAGAGAAGGCCGCGCCTATCCTTTAAAAAAAATTCAACAACCGTGCTTTCCTCAGAAGTCTCATTATCAAGTTCCACAAACACGTCAAATTTCCCGTTAACCTCTTTTGCGATACCATGCAGGTTTATATATCCGCCTCCTGCTGCAACATCCTTCAGCCCGTTTTTAATAACATCTTCCATTTCATTCCACCAGAGTTCTTTCCAGTTTGAAATTTGAATTTTATCAATAACAAGTCCATTTTTACCAGTATACAGCCTTGCCCTTACTATACTCAGCCATTTTGAAGAGAGAAACCCGACTATCCGTGAAAAAAGTCCGGGGCTGTCCCATGCGCTCACTGTTATCTCTGTTGTGCCACGTGATTTTTCGCTTATTGATACTGCAAAACCGTCACTCCGGACATTGCGCGCAAGATTGTAATCCTCCTGTATTTTTTCAGGAGGCGTTGAGAGCAGATACCTCTCAGGCATCTCATTCAGAAAACTGCTTACTCCCTCTCTGTCAGCATCTGCGCAGGAAGACAGAATACTTTCTATATAAGCGGCAGGGTCTTTTCTTATTCCGCGGAGATGATTTAATGTCCTTTCATAGAGTTCTTTAAGGAGATAAGCCTTCCACTCTGTCCAGAAATCAGGATTGACAGCAGACATATCTGCATAGGTCATAAGACAGAGCGCCGTCAGGCTTTCCTCGTCACTTGCTGAATCAGCAAACTGCGCTATAACCTCAGAATCCTCAATCTCCCTTTTTAATGCAACAACAGACATCAGGATATGGTTCCTGACAAGGAATTCTATCCTCTGCCGTTTCTCAATATCAATGTTGAATCTCTCCACAATATTTTTAAGCCTTTTGTATCCTTCCTCTTCATGATATCTGCCTGCAGCCTTGCCTATGTCGTGAAAGAGCAATGCCATGAATAGTATTTCTCTTTCCTTTATATTCTTCATAATCCCGGCGAGATGTTCAAGGTTTTTATACTTTGTAGCAGCCAAGCTCTCAAGGTTTCTTATTGCAAGAATTGTATGTTCATCAACAGTATATCTATGAAAGGGTTCATGGATCACAAGAGACTTCAATGCGCCGAATTCAGGAATAAATCTTCCAAGCACGCCTGTTTCATGCATCTCCCTGAGGGTCTCATATACCCTTTTTCCCTTAAATACCTCAAGAAAGAACGCTACAGCCTTACGGGAATTCCTGACCTTTCTGCCAACTAAAAGCAGATTGCGCTTAATATCTTCCCTGAGAGTATGGCTGAAATATCCGCCCGTTTTTGAAAAGGCGAAAAAAGCCTCAATGATGCCTACAGGATTGTTTTTTAAAAAATCCTTCTCTGATGAGATAATCACGCCTTTATACAAAATAAAATTATCCGTTATTTTTTTCTTTCTTGCTGCTCCCCAGTTCCCTGTAATCAGCCATTGCCTGAGGCACATGCCTGATATTGTGGATGTTATTTCCTTTACGGCGCTTGCCTTAAGATAAAAATACCGCATAAACCTCTCTGATCCCGAAAACTTCTTTGAATCATTAAACCCCATCTTTTTTGAAACATAATCCTGTACGCTGAATGAAAGAGCGTCATCCCTCCTACTGCTTATGAGATGCAGGCAGAATCTTACTTTCAGCAGAAAATCATATGCCTTAATAAGCCTCCTGAAATCATTCCTTGAGATAACATCTGATATGCCTTCAATGTTATTAATCTTCAACGCAATCTTTGAAAGCCATAGCACTGTGTGTATGTCCCTGAGTCCGCCCTGACCTTCCTTTACATTCGGTTCAAGCATGAACACAGAACCGCCGAAGTCCCTGTGCCTCTTCTCCATTTCTTTCAGCTTCCCGCTTATGAAATTCTTCTGCTTTCTGTATGCAAGCTCAGGATAGACTTTCTTATGAAAGTAGTTATAGAGTTCTCTGTCTCCGGCAATAAACCTTGATTCAAGCAGGGATGTATGCGTCCGCAGGTCTTTTTTTGCTTCCGCAATACATTCATCAGGAGTCCTGAAGCAGTGGCCAATTGTAAGCCCTGCATCCCAGAGTTTATAAAGCACGGATTCTACTTTTTTTGAATCCGTCTTATCCTCTGCAAAAAACATAATATCAATATCAGAATAAGGAGCAAGTTCCGCCCTGCCGTATCCTCCTGTTGCAATAAGCGCGATAGGTTTCTTTGATTCTATTGAATTGAAAATCTCTGAAAGAAAGTCGTCTATTTTTTGAGTATAAAAAGCTGCAAGCCCGCGGCCGCTTAATTCGTCAAAAACCTCTTCAATATCCTTCAAAAAGTCCATTTAGTATGATACTATATGCAGCAGGATTAAGAGTAGAGATGAAGGAAGAACTCAGCGTCTTCAGGCGTAGGCGATATAATCTAAAAAGGGAGGCTATTGAGCAGAGGAATCAGGGTTGGACAATTTTCCCATAAAATACCGCCTTGGCATTTAGTCTTTATTAACACAAAATACAAAGTGACGCTATTTATTCATAGTGATTTTAATGATTTTTTCTCTTTCTCTTTACACCCAAATGTGCTATACTCGTTTCATGAAAGCAGGAAATACCGACTGGGTATATTAATTGTTATACCAAATAAATTATGAAGATAACAAAAGAATTTATAATTGAAAAGATTAAAGAAATAGCTATGCAAAAAGGGGTGACCTCTTTGCCTAAGAAAAATTTCATTGCTGAATCTGGCATCTCTGAATATGAATATCTAAAACTATTTAATACGTGGAATGAAGCTGTAACAGCCGCAGGCTTGGAAACTCAAGATTTCGCTAAGCCCTACGAGAAGGAAAATTTGTTTCAAAATCTGAGAGAAGTTTTTGAAAAAAGCGAAGGTCTTTGTTCAAGAACTAAATTCAATAAGATTTCAAGTATTAGTCACGATTCCTATCGGAGGCATTTTGGTTCATGGCAGGAAGCTCTTGTAAATTTCAAAAAATGGCTTGAAGATAACAAATATGATTATCCTTGGGTCGCTGAACTTCCTGACGATATTCCAGATGAAATAATTGAAGAAACTCAAGAAAGGACCTCAGAGGAAACTGATTTCAAAAGACAATGGAAAGCCTCAACAGGTAATAAATATGGTTCTTTTTTAAACTTCAGAGGCTTACAACATGCTCCTATCAATGAACAAGGCGTTGTTTTTTTATTTGGCATGGTTTGTTTGGAGATAGGCTTTATTGTTGAGGCTGTCCAAAGCGGGTTTCCTGACTGCGAAGCAAAACGTAGAATTGACACCAAAAAAGATCATTGGGAAAGAGTCCAAATAGAATTTGAATATCGTTCAAGTAATTTCCAAGAGCATGGTCATAACCCAACAAAATGCGATTTAATTGTTTGTTGGGAGCACAATTGGAAAGAATGCCCTATAGAAGTTATTGAGTTAAGAAAAGTTTTATCTGAATTAGAAGATTAAGAAAGGTATAACAAATAAATCGAGGCGACAGGGAATAGCCTCTGCGGTTTTTTGCAAAAGCTGGTTGCCCTGCGCCTCATTTAGGACGTTATGAGAAAATAAAATATGAAATCAGTAAAAATAGAATCACTATCAATTGGCATCCCTTTCTTGAAGGAAGGGCTGAGGGACACTTCCCATATTTCATAAAAAAATCTTTCCATATAAGGGATGTTAAATGATACTTAAGAGAACCAATCGCTTTTATTACACAAGGTCAGATGGTTATCCTCAAATCAGGGTCTATCACAAAAAGGGTTTAGGGAAGAAAATGCCACGATACCTCTTGAAATGTGGTTGTTGCGACGAGAAGTTGGAAATATACTATGACGACGAAGGACTTGAAATAAATGGTGTGAACGGTTCGATAGATGATTGGCGTGAGATTTTTCTTCCACTGTTGCGGATTAAGCAGAAAGGCAACAGGCTTATTGTCAAATAGTGTTAACCAAAAACATTAATTATCCTAACAACTCACTCCAGCTGACACGGTAAAACAGTGCTGCTGATTTCAGACGTTCTAACTCAAACTCTTCTGAACGCCAGCACTGCATTCACGCCTCCGAATCCGAATGAATTGGAAATAACTGTCCCCCTTTCTTCTATGCGGCTGATGCATCATCAAAATAACAGACCTTGACAAAGAAATCCGGAATGTATTACATTGTTTTACATGAAGACATCAACCCTTACAATACGATTAGACAGGGAACTTGACGATCTGCTCTCTAAAGCCAGCAGGCAGGCAGGGAAAAACAGGAGCGAGATTGCCCGCGAGGCATTGCGCCGCCAACTGCGAATCAGCCGTTTTGAAGCCTTACGGAAAAGAATCATGCCCTTTGCTGAAGCGCGTGGATTTTTGACAGACGAGGACGTTTTCTCCAAGGTTTCATGAGGGTCTTTCTGGACACCAATGTCCTTGCCAGCGCAGTGGCTACGCGGGGATTATGCGCGGATGTTCTCAGGGAAGTTTTATCATCACACGATTTGATTATTTCAAAGCATCTTCTAAATGAACTAAAGGAAGTTCTACAGCGAAAATTCGGCATTCCATCTCCTCTGATTTCTGAGTTTGTTGACATGCTTCAGCAGGATACAATTTTAGTAAATCCGGATAATCCCCCACAAATTCAGATTAAAGACAAAGACGATCTGATGATTTTATCCGCTGCTTTGACTGCTAATGCAGATTTATTAGTTACCGGAGATAAGGAATTGCTTGCATTGGATAAAGTAAAAAATTTAGAGATTGTTTCTCCGAGGTTATTTTGGAACAGATTAAAAGCATCATAATTTAATTACCTTACAGAGTTGGCAGTCCTTTTGAACGCCAGCACCGCATTCACCCCGCCGAATCCGAATGAATTGGAAATAGCGGTCTCAATCTCAGCCTTTCTGGTTTCAGTGATATAGTTCAAATCACACTCCGGGTCTCTTGTTTTTAGATTTATAGTCGGAGGGATTACGCCCTCATAAATGCTCATTAATGTAACAGCAGCCTCAAATGCGCCTGATGCCGCAAGCATGTGCCCTGTCATGGACTTTACAGAACTTATTGGAATTTCATAAGCCCTTTTCCCAAGGGCAAGCTTTATAGCCTCTGTCTCTGCCTTATCGCCCAATGGCGTTGATGTGCCGTGAGCATTTATATAATCCACATCCTCCGGCAATAAACTCCCTTCTTCCATTGCAATCCTTATCGCCCTTGCCTCCCCTTCTGCGCTGGGTCTTGTCTGATGGAATGCATCTGTGGTATTTCCATATCCGATAATCTCGCCATAAATCTTAGCCCCTCTCTTTAAAGCAGCCTCATAATCTTCCATTACAACAACAGATGCGCCTTCTGCAAGAACAAAACCGTCTCTCGTTTTATCAAACGGCCTGCTTGCAGAGACATCATTTCTTTTTGACAAGGCACCTGACACACCATATCCTTCAACGCACAACCTGCATATCGGAGCCTCTGTGCCCCCGGCAAAAACAGGGCCATCGTATCCTGACTTTATCAACCTGTACGCCTCGCCTATTGCATTTGCTCCTGATGAGCAGGCATTTGATATGCCGAGGCAGTAACCTCTAATACCGAGCTTCTGCGCAACATAAGACGACGCCATATTTATGCTTGTTGAAGGCATGAGATAAGGGGAAAGGCGTGATGCGTGATGCGTGATGCGTGATGCGTATATTTTTTCCAATTCCCTTTCAATTGTAGTAATCCCGCCGCGGCTTGAGCCGATAATCACACCGCCTGAAGCGAGTGACGAGGGACGAGGGACGAGGGACGAAACTTTATTTTTTTCTGATGGCTGGAGCAGTCCTGCATCTTCTGCAGCCATAAAAGATGCAGCAACTGCATAATGGATAAAAGGGTCAAGATGGGTTATCTCCTTTTGAGACAGATGCAGTCCTGCATCAAAGCCTTTTAATTCTCCTGACATTTTCCACTTCATCGGGGTAACATCAAATCTTGTTAGAGGAGCTATACCTGATAATCCTTTTTTAACAGATGTCCATGATTCATGGAATGAATTGCCCAGAGGACTGACTGCGCCTATGCCTGTTACAACAACTTTTCTCATTGTCAACTATAATAGCATATCTGGTTTACAATGCTGGCAGCTAAAAACTGACGTCTTTTCAGTAGATTCTATGTTTAAAAGCAGGAAGTTTTCTCTATCATTTCCTGCCTCAATTATGTTATCTTTTTCAGAGAGGAAAAGGTGCCCGGAGAAATCCTGAAAAAAAGGCGTGAGGAATTGGGGTATAACCTCAAAGAAATTGCCAAGACCCTGAGAATAAGGTCCGACTATCTAAAGGCAATTGAAGAGGAGACCTTTGAAAAACTTCCTGTAGAGGTTTATACAAAAGGCTACATCAGGGAGTATGCCAAATTTCTTAAAGCAGACCCGGAAATTGTTATAAAGGCTTATATAGAAAAAATATCGCCTCCTGTAATAGAAAAACAACCTGACCCCATTACCCCTGCTGAAAATACCGTTAAAGAGGAGAAAACCGCTCAAAGATACTCTGCGACTGCGATTGCACTATCAGCAGTGACAGTTGCAGCTTTATTAACCGTTTTATTTCTATTTGTTTTTGCGCCTGAAGGACCAAAAACGCCCCTTTCTGAAAAACCAGCATCAGCACCACCCTCATTACAGCCCGACCGCCAGACGCAAAAAAATGAAAACATTGAGAAAGCAAAAACAGAGGTTGCAGCAAATCCACAAGGAGAAAAAACAGCGAAAGAACACAGCCTTGAGATTCTCGCTTCAGACAAAACATGGATTCTTGTAACTATTGACAATACTGAAACAAAAGAGATGCTTCTAAATAAAGGCGAGTCGGCAAAGCTCTCGGCAAAAGACGGCTTTTCTCTAAAAATCGGAAATGCCGGCGGAATCAAGCTGATATTTGACGGAAAAGATATGGGAGTGCCGGGAGAAAATGGCAAGGTCATAACACTCAATCTTCCGTCCGATAAAAACATAAATTGAGACTACTGAAAAACCATACATTTTAATGTCATTGCGAGGAGCGATAGCGACGTGGCAATCTCTAACATATTGATTTATATAAAAGCGAGATTGCTTCGCTTCGCTCGCAATGACACTTTTTCAGTTGTCTCAAATTCTAATACACCTTACTACCTACAATGATTGATTTAAAAAAGATTCCGATATTCGGCATCGGCTTCCTCATCGGCGTGGCGATATTCGTGGTGGATTACTTCAAGCTCGGCAAAGAGCCTGCTACGGCAAAGGCATAACTTAAAAGTACGAGGGCGGTTGAAACCGCCCTCGTATTCGTCTATCATATCCACATGAAGAATTTTCTCCTGATTTTCTTCATCGCTGTTACTTTATCATGATATTATATTCCTAATTATTTTCATAATAGCCCTCTGGAGATGGCTGTAAAATTATGACATATATCATTTCAACAGGAATCAATGCCTTCATTCTGCCTCCATCGGTAGACTTAATCCGGGACAACGGTTGTATATGCTCATACTTTCAACCACAAATCTTCACTTTCCTGCCTCTTCAATTTCCGAGAAATTCCAGGTGAAACCGACACTTTGAGGAATATATCTTTCACTCGGAAATCGTGAATCATTCCGTCCATTCAGAAATGTGACTTTGTGGCTGTAATCCGCAATCCTTCATAGAGACTCTGATTGTTTAGTTCAGGAAGAAAGTCGTATTAAACATTAACTTGATTTTTACAGACAAATCAACAATTCACCTGTAATTCACAACCTCCATATGTATCCCAAAATCTTTTCCTTTGAGCATTAACAAGTGTCCCTAATTACCTTCATGGTTTAATCCTTATATGAGGATACCTTGACCATCTCTATAGGCTGCTCCTTGCCGCAGTGTTTGCAAAAGTTTGCATCTTCTTTAATAATCTCTGCACAGTAGGAACATT
>JAHILQ010000220.1 GCA_018896985.1 Nitrospinota bacterium | reverse complement strand
GTTCCGCTTAAGGCGTCTATTCTGGCAGCCCTTAACATCGCCGATGAACTGCACAGGCTGAAGGCAGAGCAGGACAGCATTACAAGACATATAGAGGAAAGGACAAAAGTCCTGAGCGGATTGTTTGAGACTTAATACGGAAAACTTCTTACTGCTTTTATTTCATCAAACCGTATTTCTTCATCTTGTTAAAAAGACTTTTTCTGCTGATGCCGAGGTGAGCTGCTGCCTCCATTCTTTTCCATCTTGCTTCGGTAAGCGCATCTATATCACAGTTGACAGAAAATATTATTTAGGTAATGATTCTATCATGTATGACGGCATACATATAAAACCAGCCTTTGAAATACCTGAGATAGAAAAATTATATGGCGGCAGTTTTACAGGCGGCAATAGCGTCCACCTTCTGTGGAAGAATGGGGAACTCTTCAAAGCGATATTTGATTACATTGCAGGCGCAGAAAGATTCGTCTGCCTTGAATTCTACATATTCCGCAATGATGAAACAGGCATTGAACTGGCAGAGCTGCTGAAAAAGAAGGCCGCGGAAGGAGTCTGCATATACATACTTTATGACCACTTCGGCTCTTTCGGAACACCGCGGAAATTCTGGGCAGAATTAAAAAAAGCAGGGATAAATGTTAGGGCATCGCATCCTTTCAAGTGGACCGCTCCATTGCATTATGTCCACAGGGACCATAAAAAACTTATTTTAATAGACGGGGAAAAGGCATTCACTGGAGGGTTGAACATTGCAAATGAATACAGGGGATATTATTTCAAGAGACATAAAGAGGCGTGGAGAGATACAGGCATAATGCTTGAGGGCCCAATAGCCGGGACACTGCTGAATGAGTTCAAGAAAAGCTGGCTGCTTTGGGGCGGGAAGCCTTTAGAGGCAGAAGTTAAAAGTGAAGAGTCAGAACTCTTAACTTCGAACCTTGCTATCGGTCTGCCTGTGCTGTCTATATTTGCAAGTTCATCGAGAGGAAGGAGAAGGCTGAGGAGGCTTTTATATTACAGTATCAATCATGCAAGAAAGAGTATATTCCTCACGACTGCCTATTTTACTCCGAGCAGAAGAATGATTAACATACTGTCAGGGGCGGTTAAAAGGGGGGCAGCGGTCAGGCTGCTTTTGCCTCTAAAAAGCGATGTGCTGGCTGCAGATTATGCAGGAAAGGCATCATTCACAGAACTGCTGAAAGCCGGTGTGCAGATTTATAACTATAAAGACAGGATACTCCATGCGAAGACTGCCGTGTTTGACGGATGCTGGAGCATTATAGGTTCTGCAAACCTTGATTTTCAGTCGCTGAGGTGGAATGACGAAGGGAATGTCGGAATACTTGACAAAAAATTCGGGCAAAAGATGATAGACGTATTTGAGGAAGACATTAAAAGCTCTGCAAGAATAGAGCTGGAAGAGTGGATAAAACGGAACTTCTGCGAAAAAATCAAGGAAAGGTTCTTTGCGCTCTTTAGAAGACGGTTATAGATATCATGTATCCGTATGCGGCAGCCATATAACAAACTTTGTTTTGCCTTCCGATGTCTCTACAATTATATCGCCTCCAATGCTCTTTATTGCATCCCTCGCAATTTTCAACCCCATTCCGCGTCCCTTACCCTTGGTTGTAACGTCCGCCTCAAATATTGTATCTGTATCAATTCCGCCGCTAAGTTCTGAATCGCTGCTTACCTTAATCTCAGCCCAGTCATCGGTAATCTTTGTTTTTATGACTATCTCTCCGTTTTCTCCAACTGCTTCATAGGCGTTCAGGACTATATTATAAAGCGCATGAAAAAACCTCTCGTCTGCCACCCGTATCTTATCTGCAGCCTCATCGTAGTCTT
The DNA here is from genome assembly GCA_018896985.1 of Nitrospinota bacterium. Taxonomy (GTDB): domain Bacteria; phylum Nitrospirota; class Thermodesulfovibrionia; order Thermodesulfovibrionales; family UBA1546; genus UBA1546. The sequence goes on along the minus strand of JAHILQ010000220.1, from coordinate 5,366 downwards.
CCTTTATACTTACAGCCTTATCCTTTGCAGCCTGACTGCATAAAAGCACAGCCCTGTGAATTACATCCCTGAGATTATCATCTTCGGCCGTGGCAGTCTTTTTTTCAAAAATGGTGTCTACCACCCTGTTCAGCCGCTCTGTTTCTTTGAGTATTGTATTGATATAAAGCTTCTTCTGTTCGTTGTCATTTATGTCCTCTCCGATAAGCTGCACAAGTCCCTTTATGGACGCAAGGGGATTTCTAATTTCGTGCGCTACCTCCATTGCCAGCGTTCCGATACTCGCCAGTTTTTCAGTTTTTTGCATCTCACGGTGCATCTCTTTTATCTTTGTGGTATCCATAAAATTGAGCACTGCTCCGTCTATGCCGTATCTGCCTTTTATTGGTGAAAGCGTATAACCAATTGTCCTGCCTTCCCCGTTTATTGTTATATTCAGCTCAGAGGTCGCGGTCTTTCCCTTTAGAACTGTTTGCAAATCCCTTGTTATATTCAATAAGGTTCCGATATCTTTGCCGAGCAGGTCAGTTTCCTTACTGCCGAGTATATGGCAGGCATACGGGTTCACCATTGTTATTGCTCCGATTTTATCAGCTGTCATTACTCCTCCTGTTGTACTTTCAATCAGTGAAGTATACTTACTGAGGGATGCAGCTATTCTTGTAAACTCTTTGCCGAGCGAACTGAATTCCTCTATATTCTTGCCTTCAGCGCCTTCGCTTAATAATTTTCTTGCAGGCCTTACAAGAGCGTACGCAACAATCAGGCCCGTCACGAATGCCGTTGCAGCAAGGATGTAAGTCCATTGTTCTGCAAAATTATAAATGGAGATAAGCTCTGCCGAGTCAATAACACTGCGCTTAAAAACAGTCCTGAATCTTGCCAGGAAAATTAGCGGCGCAGCCACTGCAAAAACAGAAAAAAATAGGGGTAGGAATACAAAGAGTCCAAGATAGAACCGCCTTTTTAAAAAGGCTGATATTATCTTTTCATAACTTTCATCATGTCCCATATTGGAAGGAATATCCCCAGCGCTAAAAAGAGTATCCCGCCGGCAAGAAAGACCAGCAGAACCGGTTCAAGTGTTGTTGAAAGGTTTTTGATTGCATATTCAACCTCAAGGTCGTAATAGTCGGCTACCTTTGTAAGCATATCCTCAAGCGCTCCTGTTTCCTCGCCAACAGCAACCATCTGCGTAACCATAGGCGGAAAAACCATTGTGCCTGCCATCGGCACAGCCAGCCCTTTTCCTTCACGCACGCTCTCTTTTATCACTTCAACCGCTCTTGCAATGATGATATTTCCGAGTGTGCCTGCAACTATGTCAAGTGCATGGAGCATTGGGATGCCGCTGCTGTAAAGCGTAGAAAATATCCTTGAAAACCTTGACATAACAGTTTTCTCAACAACAGATCCGATTATCGGAACCCTGAGCTTAAACTTGTCCAAGTTCCATCTGCCTGACGGAGTTCTTATATATCCCCTAAATGCAAAAATAACGCCGGCCACAGAGGCTATCAGAAGCGGCCAGTATGTTCTTATTGCTTTATTCAGGAATATAAGCACCTGTGTCGGGAAGGGAAGCTCTACTTTTGCAGATTGATATAACGAAGCAAATTTAGGGACAACAAATGTTGTGAGCACAAGAAAGGCGATTATCATGCTTATTACAACTATGACGGGGTATCTTGTTGCCGCCTTTACCCGCGCTCTTGTTGTCGCATCATGTTCCAGCAAAGATGACAGTCTGTTAAGGATGTCGTCAAGCACTCCTGCCTCTTCGCCTACTTTTACCATGCTGATATAAAGCGTAGAGAATACTTTCGGGAATTTTGCCAGAGCATCAGAAAAAGAACTTCCCCCCTCCACTTCTTTTCTTATTTCTTCTATTATCCTGCGGAGTTTTCTGCTTTTAGTCTGTTCAGCGAGTGTGTCCAGGCTTCTGATAAATGATATGCCTGCTGTAACAAGCGTTGCAAGCTGCCGGCTGAATACTATGAGGTCTTCATCCTTTACTCTGTCAAAAATCTGCCATCCCTGCTCAAAAGTGGATTTAATCTCTTCTTCCGCTTCTATTCTTATGGGAGTATATCCTTTGGAAAAAAGCTGCTCTGCAACCGCATCAGTCGTAGGAGCGTCAATAACACCGCTTATAATCTCTCCTGTTTGATTCCTTACTTTATAGCTATACGTTGGCATATCACTTATTTTTTAGTTCTTACTTCTCACTTTTCATTTATTGTTCTGTCTCCTGTGTCACTCTCATTGCTTCTTCAATCGTCGTAATACCCTCCGCTGCTTTCATGAGACCTTCCTGCCTCATAGTTGTAAAGCCTTCCTTTACCGCCTGTGTCTTTATCTCGCTTGCAGGAGCCTTCTCTATTATCAGTTTTTTTATCCCCTCTGTAACCAGAAGGAGTTCAAATAACCCTTCTCTTCCGAGGTATCCTGTGAAACGGCACTCGCTGCACCCCTTGCCGTGCATGAGCGCCTTTCCTTTAATTCCCACCCTCCTTAACATATCTTCGTCAGCGGTATAGCTTTCTTTGCAGTAAGGGCATATCTTTACAATAAGCCTTTGACCTAAAACTCCGATAAGAGAAGACGTGATAAGGAATGGTTCAATTCCCATATCTATCAGCCGGGCTATTGCGCCAACCGCTTCATTTGTATGAAGGGTGCTGAGAACAAGATGTCCTGTAAGCGCTGCATGTGTTGCGATTGACGCTGTTTCAGTGTCTCTTATCTCACCGACCATTATTACATCAGGGTCCTGCCTGAGAATTGACCTCAACCCTGATGAGAATGTCAGCCCTGCCTTTGGATTAACCTGCACCTGATTTATATTAGGCAGGTTATATTCTATGGGATCCTCTATTGTTACTATGTTTTTCTCTGCAGCGCTTATCTTACGCAGAGACGAATACATCGTTGTTGTCTTACCGCAGCCTGTGGGGCCTGTTGAGAGTACAAACCCGTAAGGCATGCTGATCAGCTTTTCATATGAATCAAGCACATTTTTCGAGAATCCAAGCTGGCTAAGCATGAGCTGAGGAAGCCCTGATGTTTTTTCAAGCAGTCTCAGCACCATTTTTTCGCCGTGATGCGTCGGCAGAGTTGACGCCCTTATATCAAACTGTCTGCCCTCAACATTTATAGGAAATCTCCCATCCTGAGGCACTCTCTTTTCTGCTATATCCATCCCGGAAAGTATCTTTATCCTTGAGACAATGCCTGCATGAAGGTGCTTGGGAGGTTTCATAATATCATGCAGCTTCCCGTCAATCCTGAATCTGACACGGATGAAATCCTCATAGGGTTCTATGTGTATGTCACTTGCCCTGTCCTTTACAGCCTGTGTAACCACTGTATTGACGAGCTTCACGATTGGCGTGTCTTCAACCATCGCCTCTGCTGCAGCAACAATCTTTTCCTTTTCAGGATAGTAAGCATCTGCAGCCTTAACAACCTCATCCATCTCTCCTCTGCTATAATATTGGTCAAGCGCTCTGAGAAGAGCAGATTCTGTTATAACTACTGTATCCACAGGCATCCTTGTTGCCCGTTTTATCTCATCTATCGCAAAGACATTGAGCGGGTCAGACATTGCGATAGTAAGCCTTCCGTTATTAATCTCAAGCGGAAGCGCCCTGTGTTTCCGCGCAAGAGACTCCGGCACCAAATCTAAGACTCCCGGAGCTACAGAGAGAGACCGCAGTTCTTTAAACGGCAGTCCCATCTGTGCGCTGAGCGCCTTTGCCATTACTTCTTCTGTAATAATGCCGAGGCTGACAAGTGTTTCTCCAAGTCTTTTGCCAAGCCTCTTTTGTTCCTGCATTGCCTTATCGCTCTGCTCAGCAGTTATCACCCCGGCTTCTATCAGAAGTTCTCCAAGATATTTTTTCCTCAACACCATACCTAATTACTTTGCTGCCTTTTACCGGATTTCTCTATAGAATAGGAGCCAAGTCCGAGCAGATTAAATGTCACAAGCACTTTAAGCTCGCTTGGCTTGTTGTTGACTTCATCGCGAGGTTTTCTGTCAATAAGCATTGTCATTCCCCAACACTGCTGCTGGTATTTCATAATGAAATTGGAATCCCTAACTCCTCCTCCTTTAGAATCATACCAAACTTTAACCTCAGCAGACAAGTTTTTTGAGTGAGTATAACTCGCCCCTATATCATAAAACATAGTGTTATTAGGCTGGTTGTATCTCTGCGCCAAAGAAAATAAAAAATTCCTTACAGGTATAGATGCGCTTAAGTTTACAGTCTCAATGCGGCCTGTGTAGTGATTATAGGCAGCATCAGCAGTTATAGGGAAAGGCCTTGGAGTAGATGCTGACATACTTAATGGAGAGAGTGGAACGACCCGTTCATACGTATTATATGATTGCGACATGCTTACGGTAAGGAATTCGCCTTTTTTATCAAGAAGGCGGTTTAAAACAGAAAAGCCTATTGATGACTGCCTTGAATAAAGATCCGTGGAATCAAACAGTGGGACATTGACCTTGTCTTTTTTAATCCATGGTACAAACGTATATCCAAGAGAAGGTTCAATGCCGTGGGTTAAATTCTCGCCATATTTTTTTATTAACCGGCTGGACGCTGTGATATTGTAATCAAACATTTCTCTGTGCACTGAACTCTTAAATCCCTCAGCCTCGTTTTTATGCAAAGAATACATTGTCTCTCTTAACCCAAGATTCTGAGAAAGAATAATCTTATCTCCGAAGGAATGTGAAAATTTAGGATAAAGGTCAAGACGCCTTCCTGATACGCCTATGTCCCTTGAGAAATTTGACGCAGACGATGTCATGGAGAAAACCAAAGGACCTACTCTGGACGGGTTAACAACATACCCTAATTCAGGCAGTCTCTGAGCTACGGCTAAGGTATCGCTTCCAGCTTTCAGGTCAATAATGTATTGCGACATGAGGTAAAGGCGTGAATTGTCCGAAGGAAGCGTCAGCTCGCCTGTTGATTCAAGAAACCTATTTATCCTTTCCGAGCGGTGGATGCTGTATTCTCTGTAAAAACTTTCCCCTTTTTCATTTAACAGGTTCAGGTTCCAGTATCCAGAAAGACCATCCTTGCTCCTTTTCGAATGAGTAGACTTAAGCTCATAAAAATCCAGTTCTGCCTTTTTGTCGTGGAAATGATAGAGCCAGTGTTTGCCCTCTACATCTCCAGGCGCCACATATCTATATTCAGCCCCTTTCCCTAAACCTGCTCCGCTATACCAGTCAACAATAAATGTTGCATCCTTGTCTTCATCTATAGCCCAGAAAAACGGCTGTCTGTAATAAAAACCCTTTGACTGTGAATAACCAACTACAGGCGTCAGAAGCCCTGTCTTTC
>JAHILQ010000219.1 GCA_018896985.1 Nitrospinota bacterium | reverse complement strand
CTAAACAAAAAACCCAGATATCATTAACTGATACCCGGGTTAAATTTTTCGCTGAGGCGTAACTGCTTTTACCGAAAAAAATTTTATATATAAGGATATTGTCTGTCTGTCTGTCTGTCTGTCTGTCTGTCTGTCTGTCTGTCTGTCTGTCTGTCTGAGCAATAATTGTGCCAAACTGTGAAGGCTTTTTCAACTCATCATTGTTATTTTGCAACACTGCCTCCTCATGTTAAACCCACACTCAAAAATTATGCGCTTCCACTTAACTAAAAGTCAAGCTGTGCTTACACTTGTGGGCGAAATCATGTCATACTTCCATACCTTACAGTCTTCCTGAACGTATTATAGAGATAAGCAGCCAGATACCAAGCAAAAAGGCAGCGCCGAATGCTGACAGGGCTAAAAGTGAAAGTCCGAATATTTGGGGACCAACACCTGTTGCATGCAGAATGGCAGAACTCAGGAGGATAGAACTCACAATCAGGCTGAATGAAATCCTGTTGCTTGATTTGTCCATGTCTTTCATAAATTCAGGAAGGTTAACATGGTACATCTTCACATGAATATCATCCTTTAAAATCTTTCTTATAATCTGTTTCATCTGCCGCGGGAAAAGCACTATGAAATCCCCTGCCTCCTCAACATTCTTCTTCACTTTTTCGTATATCCTTGACGGACTAAGCTTTTCCCTGACGAGCTTAGAAGCATAAGGCTCTGCTGCTGCAATGAAATTAAAATCAGGGTCAAGTTCTCTTCCTATATTCTCAAGAATCAGCAGCGCCTTATTAACGAGAAGAAGGTCTGAAGGAATCTTCATATTATGCTTCATTGCCAGATGTGTTACGATGTCTATATACTCAGCAAAATTTATCTCTTTCAGGGTCAGTCCATAAAGCGGTTCCATAAAATAAACAAGGTCTGCCTTAAATCCTTTTCTGAATGCAACTAAATCAATCTCTTCTGGAACAAGCCCGAGTTCTATATACTGGTCAATCAATCTGTCAAAATCCTTATTTATAAGGGCAAGGAATGTGTTTGCCATAGTTTCTTTCATCTCATCCGTAACCCTTCCAACTATGCCAAAGTCCATAAATCCTATCTGCCCTTCAGGCATTGCAAAGATGTTTCCCGGATGAGGGTCTGCATGAAAGAACCCGTCTTCAAGTATCATCTTGAAATACGCATCAACGCCGTTCTTCGCAAGTTCCCTTCTGTCAAGACCCATACCTTCTATCCCGGAAATATCATCAATCCTTACTCCGTCAATCCTTTCCATCGTAAGGATCTTTTCAGTGGAAAACGCATTGTAGATTTTTGGGATATATATATGAGGATTGTTCTCAAAGTTTTTTCTGAAGCGCAAACAGTTCTTTGCCTCCTCAGAGAAATCAAGCTCCTTCCTGACAGTCCTTGAAAATTCATCTACAATTCCTATCGGATTAAAAAACCTGCTTTCAGGGATATGCTTATCCATAAGCTGGGCTATTGTTGTAAGGATGCTTATGTCTGTCTCTATCTGCTCTCTTATATCAGGCCTCTGCACCTTTATTATCACATCGCTTCCATCAAGGAGGGTTCCTTGATGCACCTGCGCAATTGAAGCGGCAGCAGTAGGCTTATCATGAAATCTTGTAAATATCTTATCAATTGGGAGATGCGTCTCTTCCTCTATAATTTTCTTTGCTTCTTCAGAGGAAAACGGCGGGACTTCATCTTGAAGTTTCTTGAACTCATCGGCAAATGCAGATGTAATAAGGTCAGGCCTTGATGAAAGCAGTTGGGCGAGTTTGATAAAACTTGGGCCCAGCTCTGTGAATGCCATCCTGAGCTTCTCAGGAACAGTATGCCCCTTTATTGCAGGCCATTGGCCAAATGCCTTAATTCTTTTTCTGAGAGGAATGAATCTGCTGAGACGGAGTTGATCTATTATATGTCCGAACTCGTATTTGAGAAAGACATTAATAATCTGCCTTACTCTGTTTATATTCTTATACGTAGTCCTGAGTTTCAGCAGACTGAAAGGCATCGTCTATTCTTCTCTCCCCGGCGAGCCTTCGGCCTGCCCTTCTCGTAGAGTCGAGTCTCCGACTTCCTTTACTCCTTCAAGTTTTTTTATCCTGTTTGAAATGTTCTGAATCTTTTTGTTGAGTTTATCAATTTCGTCCTTTGAAGGCAGGTTCATTTTTTCCAGAGTCTTTGACAATATCTCCGAGAAATTTTTAGTGAACCCTTCTGTTCCCTTCTCAGCCTTTTCTGTCCACTCCTTCACGAGTTTTGCGCCCTGTGATTCACTGAGTTCACCTTTTTTAATAAGCTCATCAATGAACTCATTTACCTTCTGCTGCATGCCCAAACCAGCAAGCAAGGCGCTCCTTAT
>JAHILQ010000218.1 GCA_018896985.1 Nitrospinota bacterium | reverse complement strand
GAAAGGTATCTGAGATATATAAACAATCTCATTGAGCTTTCAGAAAAAGAGCTTCTGAGGACCAGAGGTGATATATCATTTGAGCCTCTTGCAAGGATGTATAACAACCGATTCAAAAGAGTCAAATTTCTATACGAAGAGGCCTGCAAAAAAGACCTGACTGCTGCCTTTAGAAGATTGGGGGAAACAGGAAAGGTTGAGATTATAACCACTGCTGCCACTCACTCATATTTGCCTGTCCTGAGTATTTATCCCCAGGCAGTAAGGGCTCAGATAATGGTTGCAAAGGAGAATCACATAAAAAACTTTGGAAAAGCGCCTGCTGGAATATGGCTGCCTGAATGTGGCTATTACGATGGGGCAGACAGATTGTTGGCAGAAGCAGGCATAAAATTCTTTTTTATGGATACACATGGGATACTGAACGGAACACCAACGCCGAGATACGGCGCATACAAGCCTGTAGCCTGTCCTTCAGGAGTTATTGCATTCGGAAGGGATATTGAGTCATCAAAACAGGTCTGGAGTTCAATAGAAGGCTATCCGGGGGATTTTGCTTACAGGGATTTTTACAGGGATGCCGGATTTGACCTGCCGATAGATTATGTGAGACCACACATACATCCCGACGGCATAAGAACATATACAGGCGTAAAATACTATTGTATAACAGGCAAGACAGTCGGTACGACTCGCAACCGAGAGGATAAGATGCCTTATGTAAGAGAGCAGGCATTAGTTAGAGCGGAAGAGCATGCTGAAAACTTTATGTCCAGCAAGAAACGCCAGATAGAGTTTCTATACAACGCTGTGGGGTTTAAGCCCGTGATAACAGCTCCGTATGATACCGAACTTTTCGGACACTGGTGGTTTGAAGGGCCGGACTGGCTTGATTCCCTTATGAGAAAAATTACCGGCACACAGGATGTGTTCAGGACAATCACGCCGTCAGAATATTTAAGCGAAGATCATGAACTTCAGCGCATAGAGCCTTCAATGTCAAGCTGGGGTTATAAAGGGTATAACGAGGTGTGGCTTAACAGTTCAAACAGCTGGATTTACAGGCATCTGCACAGGGCAGTCGAAAAAATGACAGAGCTTGCAAATATGTTCCCGCGTGCTGATGGTTTGCTGAAGAGGGCGCTTAATCAGGCTGCAAGAGAAGTTCTTCTGTCACAGCATAGTGACTGGGCATTTATAATAAAAACAGGGGCAGCTGCCGAATACGCTTCACAGAGGCTCTCTGAGCATATAGATAGATTTAACGGTTTATACGCGGCAATCAGGAAAGGCGATATAAACGAGGCGTGGCTGCTTGAGATTGAGAATAAAGACAAACTATTTCCGGAGATAGATTATCGCGTCTATTCAGACAGCGAAAGAAGGTTGTCAAAAGTATAAGCCTTAAGATACGACAGGAACTCATCCACTGCATGGGATGATATCGCCTTTTTCTGGAAGATTAAGGAGAAATCCCTCAGCATCTTCTCTTCTTTAAAGCTCAAAGGCTTTAAAGTTCCGTATTTGATCTCTTTTCTTACAGCCCATCTTGACACAATGGCGATGCCCATGCCATTTTCAACCGATTCCTTTATTGCCTCTGTGCTCCCCAAAACCATAGAAATCATCATATTCTGAGGAGTGATGCTGTATTTGCCGAGGTATTTTTCTATTACCTGCCTTGTGCCTGACCCTTCCTCTCTGAATATGAAAGGTTCTTTCGTAATTTCAAAGATAGAGATATTTCTCTTTTTTGCCAATGGATGAAGCGGAGGCACGATCAGCGCAAGCTCATCAGTGACAAGTTTATCAACAACCATCTTCTGCCTTGCGACATCTCCCTCTACAAGTCCAATATCAATATTGCCGGCGTTCAAGAGCTCCACCACCCGCTTTGTGTTGCCGACGAGGAGGTGAACTTTTATTTTCGGATATGTCTTTCTGAAGTCTGCAATGACTCCTGGCAGGAGGTAGTTTCCTATGGTTGAACTTGCGCCTACCCTTATGCTGCCTTTCACAAAACCTGTTATTTCGCCGATGTTCTTTTCAGCAGCAGCATAAAGATTAAGTATCTCCTTTGCATACTTGTAGAGCATCTCGCCTGCAGGCGTGAGGGTGACTGTATTGCTTGCCCTGTCAAAGAGTTTTATCTCATATATTTCTTCAATCGCCTGGACGAGGAGACTTACGGCAGGCTGTGTGAGATGTATAATCTCGGATGCCTTTGAAAAGCTCTTCGTCTCTGCAACCGTGCAGAAAACTTTTAGTTTATGATCTTCCATTCCCATAACTTTTATTAATTATAAAATAAAACAAAAAAATAATTCAATGAGAGATTTTGCCTGTCTGCCGCTGCACAGGCAGGGCTGCAGCTTTTTTCGCAAGGGAATCTGCTCTTTTGTTCTGTTCTCTGGGGATATGACTGATGGTGTAAGCCTTAAAAGACTTCAGGTGCGAGAGCGCCTCCTGATACAGCGCTTTCAGATTTTCACTTTTTACCTTATAGCTTCCTTCAATCTGCTTCACGATGAGTTCAGAATCAAGAAAGATCTTCAGCCTTTCTATTTTTAATGTCTTTGCCATGGAAAGCCCCTTTATAAGCGCCGTGTATTCTGCGATGTTGTTTGTTGCTGTCCCGATGTGTTCCGCTATCTCGTACGTCTCGTCTTTAAGGAGAAGGACTGCGCCAATACCTGATTCCCCGGGATTCCCGCTGGATGCCCCGTCACAGTACAAAACACCTTCTCCCGAGCGGCTCGGGACTTTCATTCGCCTCTTTCTTTCCAGTAAAGGATTCTGTCGCACAGCTGGCACTGAATTATCTCTGTATTTTTTCTTAGCTCAACAAACATCTGCGGCGGTATGTTCATATTGCAGCCCTGACATATCTCATCCCTTGCCTCTACTACTGCAAGCCCATTGCATTTTTCAAGCAAGGCCATATAATTACTGTACTCATCAGGGTCAATCTTATCGGCTATCGCTATGCGCCTGACCTTGAGTTCTCCCAGTTCCTTTTCTGCTTCTGCTATCTCTTTCTCAACCTCTTTTCTGAAAGCCTCTACCTTGTCTTTTTCGGCCTTCATTTTAAGCTCTTCAGCTTTTACCTCTTTGGCTGCAGCCTCAATTGCTTCCATGAAGGAGAGTATCGCATCCTCTATCGCATACCGCTCTTTCTCTATGGTTTCAATCTCTTTAAGATGCGCCTGATATTCCTTGTTGGTTTTTATATTTAAAGCGTGGGCCTTTGTTTTCTTTATCTTCTCATTTATATCCTCAATTCCCCTCTCCTTGTCCTTTTTTTTCTTCTCAAGAAGTTCGCATCGTTGTTTTTCTTTTTCATAGAGAGACTGGATTTCTTTAAATATTTTCTCAGCTGACGAGAGTTTGGAAGGCAGCAAATCAATAACAGCTTTTTTTCTTATGATAGTGGAATCCGCTTCTTGAAGTTCGATAAGTAGTCTTATATTTTCCTGCACGCACCCTCCGACTGCAAAAAGTTAAGAGTTTGAGAGTTAGGAGTTAAGAAAAATTAACTTTCAACTTCTAACTTTTCACTCTTAACTCTGATTTCGCTTTGCGAAATTAGTTGGTGGGCCCACCAGGACTCGAACCTGGGACCAACCGGTTATGAGCCGGTAGCTCTACCAGCTGAGCTATGGGCCCTGCAAGTAGTAATTGTAAATTTTAAGGAGCATTTTGGTCAAGTGCGGATTGTCTCAGGTTTTATTTGACATCACGCTTTTGTTTCTTATATGCTATTAAATAACAAAAACAGATATGAAATTCTTTTCTAAAGAAATAGACTTTTTCGAGATATTTGACAGGGCAATTGTCGCTATTTTTTTCAGTGGATCATAAGCTGATCCCGAACAGCAGCTTCATTATTCTTATTGCAGTTCTTTTATTTTTATGTAGCCCTGCCGAAGCAGAAATAATATTTTATGATTCAGTCTGCCTGAAGGATGAGAATATAATGCTAAAGGCTGTGACAAAAGGAAAGGTCTTCAGCAAAGGCGGGCAGATGGTTGAATTTTCTGTTGACGGAAAATCCATAGGCAGGTCGCTTTCAGGCGGTGACGGCGCTGCTTTCAAGGAATTCAGAGCGGAAAAAACAGGACTGCATAAAGTCTCCGTAGTATCCGGCAAAGATAAAGACAGCGGCTTTATGCTCTCCCTTAAAAAAGGCGCAGAGATTGTTTTCATTGATGTTGAAGGAAGCATGTTTGCGCCCATGTCAGGCAACCCGAAGAAAGATAGCCGGAAAGTAATTAAGGCAATAGCAAAAAGATTCCCTGTTGTTTATCTTCAGGCAGGTATTTTTGATATCAGGACATTAAAAAAGTTACTGAAGGAAAATGAATTCACAGATGCGCCTCTCCTCCAATGGAGAGATGGAAATGTGTTTGAGGAAGCGGACAAGAAAGGGTTGAAGATTAAGTTTGTAATAGGCGGTAAAACAGTTATAGAATCAGCAAAAGAATTTAAACCGAAAGCATTCAGTTTTGGTGAGGTTGAAGGAGCAGAGGAGGTTAGAGACTGGGAGGAGATAGGGAAGAGGATGCGTCTTGTGACAAAATAAAGCCGCTCAAAAACAGTCCCCTCCCATAATTGATTATTAATAAAATGAAAGCAAAGAAATCAGGCAGTGAACTTTTCTTTGATGTTTTTGAGAGCCCTGTTGGAAGGCTGTTCCTTTTATTTTCAGGAAAAAATCTTGCAGGGGTATCTTTTGAAAAGCCGGATTACAGAAGAGGAGAAGCGCCGGAATCATTTAAGAAAGAACTGAACAATTACTTTGAAGGGAAGAGTGAAGATTTTAAGCAGGGCGCTGTATTCTTGGAAGGCACGGATTTTGAGAAAAAAGTCTGGCTCACGTTAAAGGAGATACCATATGGAGAGACGCGCACATATAAATGGCTTGCAGAAAAAATAGGGAGTCCGAAGGCAAGCAGGGCAGTAGGACAGGCGCTTGGCAGAAACCCATTTCCGATAGTCCTGCCATGTCACAGGATAATTGAGTCTGACGGCTCAATCGGAGGCTATTTACCAGGCGTTGATATAAAAAGAAGGCTGCTTGAGATTGAATACTATAACACCCTATCAAAGAAATAATAAGGCCGATGGCTCGTAGAGGAGGATAAAAAATGAAGTTTTACAGATGCCTGATATGCGGAGATGTTTATATAGGAAAAGAGAAGCCTTCATATAGCGCTGGAAGAGAGGCTTTTAAAAAAATAAAGGAGAAAATATGGCAAAGGTGAAAGAAGGAGACACAATAAGCATCCATTACACAGGCAAACTTGAAGACGGTACAGTTTTTGATTCTTCTGAGGGAGGCGCGCCTCTGGAATTTAAGGTAGGCGGAGGAGAGTTTCTGAAAGGGCTTGAAGACGGTGTCATAGGAATGGAAGCCGGAGATGAAAAGACAATCAGAATACCCGCAGAAGAAGGATACGGCATTTACACGGAAGAAAAGGTTTTTAAATTTGGCAGAGACAGGGCGCCTGAAAACTTTGACCATGAAATCGGACAGCAGCTTCAGATGTACAGGGCAGATGGCATGCCTATAACAGTTAAAGTTACCGGCAAAACAGAAAAGGCATTTATCATGGACTGCAACCATCCGTTGGCAGGAAAGAATCTTGTATTTGATATCAAGCTTGTAGAGATTGTGTAGTCAGCTCAAAGGGTTCGGCAACCGAGCTGCTTATCTTATATACGCCTCGGTGACGTATCTTCTCATCATCCTGTGGCTGTTGAAGTAGTAGGCATTTTTACCTATGGCATTCTGCATCATTCTTATCCATGTGTGTCTTTCGTTGTAATACATTGGGATTATGATATTCTCAAGCTTGTTGTATAAATCATCAGCGTCTCTTCTATCTATTGCGTCAACATCGTCTGTAAGCATTGTTTCTGTGGGGCTTGGACCAATAGCCCATCCTGTAAAACCCTCGATATGACCCTCTATCCACCAGCCGTCAAGCACGCTGAAGTTTATTACGCCGTTATGGGCTGCCTTCATTCCGCTTGTGCCTGATGCCTCGCGCGGCCGAAGGGGTGTGTTAAGCCATATATCAACGCCTGATACGAGCTTGAGGGCTTTCTCCATGTCATAATTTTTCAGGTAGGCTATTTTAATCTTTCCTTTTAACTTTTCTTTTATGACATGTATTTTTTCTATCAGCCATTTGCCGTGGTCGTCTTTCGGATGCGCCTTGCCTGAATAAATAAGCTGTATCTTTCCAGAGGCAATTCTTTCAAGTCTGTCAATATCGCTGAAAATAAGGTCGGCGCGTTTGTATGCGGTTGCCCTTCGCGCAAATCCTATTGTAAGGGTGTCATGATCCATGCCGGCCTTAGTCTCTGAATTTACAAAATCAATCAGAATCTTTTTTGCTTCAATATGGGCTGTCCATAATTCGTCATCAGGGATGCGGCCTACTCTCACAAAAAGGTCGGGTTCGTTTGCCCAGCCCGGCAGGTATTTGTCATAAAGCCTTTTCAGGCTGTCGCATGTCCATGTATAGCTGTGCACGCCGTTTGTTATTGCAGATATCTCATAACCCGGAAACATATTCTTAGATACTTCACCATGTTTTTTTGCCACCCCGTTAACAAACTCGCTCAGGTTTAAGGCAAGCAGAGTCATATTGAGATTGTCCTTCCCGCCAAGCTCCTTCAAGACATTTAAAGGTATTAATTCTCCCATTACTCTAAGAATCAGGTCATATGAGAATTTGTCATGGCCTGCTTCAACAGGAGTATGGGTTGTAAACACGCATATATCTTTTACTCTGTCAACATCCCACACAAGCCGTTCATCCCATACGTCTTCTATCGGTCGTTTATATCTGAGCAGTAATTCCAGTGTAAGAAGACTGGAATGTCCCTCATTCATGTGGTATTTTTTGATCTCAAATCCGAGTTCATAAAGCATCCTTACACCGGCTATGCCGAGGACAATTTCCTGTTTGAGCCTGTATACATGGTCGCCTCCATAGAGGTAGGAGGTAATCTCCCTGTCATCCGGAGAGTTCTCTGCAATATCAGTGTCAAGGAAAAAAACGGGAATGCTTCCGCCTGTCAGACTTTTCACAATGTAAAGCCACGCCTGTACTGCAACATCTCTTCCCTCTATCTGCACATATACCTTTGCCGGAAGAAGGGTCATCTGTTTTGACGGCTCCCATAGCACCGGCATCTCCATCTGTCTTCCTCTTTCGTCTATCTCCTGCGTGAAATATCCTTTTTTGCTGAGAAGGGTTACTGCAGCCATCGGGAGTTTAAGGTCAGCGCCTGATTTAATCGTATCTCCTGCAAGCACTCCAAGACCGCCGCTGTAAGTGGGGATGTTGTTGGCAATGCCTATCTCCATTGAGAAATAGGCAATCTTCGGGTCTTTTGTGAACTCCTGCAGCTCGGGTAAAAACTGGTTCATATATCCTTTATCCTTTTCTAAGCCCTCAGACTTGCACCTCGGAGGTGCAGTAAAAACTGGTTTATATATCTTTTATCCCTGCCTCTTTGAATCCCTTTGCCCTGAAGATGCAGCTGTCACACCTGCCGCAGGGCACATAACCGTAATGAGTAATGCGTGATGCGTGATGCGTGATGCGTGATGCGTAATGCGTGATGCGTGATGCGTCTTTGTTTTTAGCCTTTAACTCGTTACGCATTACGCTTAACGCTTCACGGTCTTTGACGGATAACGTATTACGGTTTTTTTGCGGGTCATAACAGCTCCAGGTGAGGGAATAATCAAGGCCAAGCTCTGTGCCTTTCTTTATAATCTCTGCCTTTGTCAGATGAAGAAGAGGGGCTTCAATGCTGAATCTAATTTTTCCTTCTACCGATGCCTTTGTTGCAAGGCTTGCCATTTTTTCAAACGCCTTCAGATATTCGGGACGGCAGTCAGGATAGCCGCTGTAGTCAACAGCATTTGCGCCGATAAATATATTCTCAGCCTTAAGCGTCTCTGCCCATCCAAGCGCGAAAGAGAGAAATATTGTATTGCGTGCCGGGACGTAGGTGACGGGGATATTCGTGATCCGTGATCCGTGATGCGTCATGTGGGGTGTTTCTTTTGACTCGTTACGCATTACGGATAACGCTTTACGGTCTTTAGGCACTTCAATCTCTGATGTCAGAGCTGAGCCGCCTATCTCCCTTAAATCAAACTTTATTACAAGATGTTTTTTTACTTTTAATGATAAGGCGACTTTTTTTGCCGCCTCAAGTTCTATTTTATGTCTCTGATTGTAATCGAAACTCAGGGCATATACCTCATAACCCTCGTGCTTTGCTATTGCTGCTGTTGTGGAGGAATCAATGCCTCCGCTGAGAAGGACAACCGCTTTTTTAATGCTGAAATTCATGTGGTAGTGTAACATTTCTAACATCTTGTTTTTCCAGATAACCCTCGGAACAATCCTTGCATTAAAAAAGGTAATGGTGGTATTTTTAATTATGCTCCAGAAACATAGATTTTCCACAAGAGCCGTTCTTTTGTCTTATCATTACGCCGCTTCTTACATCAAGCTGTAAAAAAGGCGAGGTGCCTAAAAAGGTAAGCCTTGAACGGAGAATCAAAACTGCTGAACGAGACAATGGCGCTGATAATTTACAGTCAGATGCAGGGGCGCTTAAATTCGGTTTTGATTTAAGGTTAGGACCGAAAGAAGATGTGAGGATTTATCTCCCATTTTTGAAATATCTTGAGCAAAACGCAGGCAACAGATTTTCCATCAGATTCACTGAAAAATATGAAGACACAATGGGAAACCGGGTAAGATAACGAAAAGACTTCAATCAATATTTTTTGATAGTATCAGGGGAAAGAATAAGAAGTATAAAGCCTGGCTCACAAAAGTTTAATTTACAAAAAGAAAGGGGCGTATTCTATTACGCCCCTTTCTTTTTGCTTATTCTCTTCTGCTTTCTTACTACTTATGACATTTTACACAGGTTGAAAAATCTGGTGTATACATCGCAAATGCCTTCGTGCCATTGTGACAAGTTCCGCAGTACTTACCAGATACATGATCTGCTGATGTAATCGTAGCTGCGCCTTCCATGCCCGGTTTCTTCATACCAAAAGGAACATTTGCTTTGTGACAATCCATACATTTACCCGCGCCGAGTTTATCGTTGTGAAGTTTTCCACCAAAAATAACTTTTCCGAAAGTGCTATTGTTGTACTCGAGGACAGTCATCCCTGCAAAAGCTGACGTTACCAGAGCCAATGCTGCAATTAATCCTAATACTACTGCCCATGATCTCACTGTCTTTCACCCCCTTTCATAATCCTGAAAATCAGGAATCAAATGATGTTGTCCCTTCCTTTCGTTGAAGTAGGAAGGACTCTCTTGCCCATATATTAAGCGGCAACCTCCTTCCTGTCAAGAGATTTTTGCTGCAAAGCAGCTATGAGTTTTGGGATTTCCCTGTAACCTTTCACACGCTTGAACTTCCTCTCTGCTCTTACAGCTCATAGAGTCGAGCGGAGTTCTCTGTGGCCCCCTGCCATAGCCCAAGGATGTGCTTCTTACCTTTCTTATCCAGCCCCATGGCCACTAACAAGAAGATGCCCCTTGAACTCTATACCGTCTATGAATATCGCACAGAGCTCCAATCCTGAAAGGTCCTTTTCCATGAACTTCCTCATCTGCTCTGCCGTTGCCTTTACAAAGTGCCGGCTTATGCTTGACTTCTTTATCCCATAGCCACCTACAAAAGACTCTATTGCCTCTTCATAGTTGCGGCTTGATATCCCCAATACCATCTGCTTCATCACGGACTGCTTCATCCTCTTCGGGTTCTGAAATGCCTTGTATGTGTTTAGCTGTATCTCCTTATTGTCCCTGCTTCTCAAACGAGGACGGTCTATCAATACCTTTCACCTATCGTAATACACAGGGCTGAGTCCCGAAACTTCGGGATTGGCCGTCCTTAGAGGGTTCTTTGCGTCTTTCCTGCCAGCTATCCTTTCGCATTCCGACTCAATCACTGCTCCAATAAGCATTAGCCCTACTTCCTGTAATAATCCCTCTACTGCTTCAGGTATGCCAGCCAGGACATCGGCTATAGGCAGCGGTAGTTCCAGTATTACCTGCCCGTCCCTTACTTCCCTTTGTTAAATTGAATTATGATATGTTGAATTCTGATTGGAGAGATAAAAGTGAAGCAAAAAAAATTCTGGAGCAATTTGGCTTGTTAAGGGAAGTGTATCCTAAAGGTACACATAGCAAGTCTCCATCTCCGCTGAAAGTCAAGGAGATCATAGTCAATGACAGGCGGTACATAATTTGTCTGAATGAAGATCAGGCAAAGAAAGATGCCATGGACAGAGAGGCCATTGTTGCTGCATTAAAGGATAAAATCAAACGAAGTGAGAAGGCATTGGTTGGCAATAAAGGGTACCGGAAATACCTCAAGCTTTCAGGAACGAGGTTTCAGATAGAAAATAAAGGAAGAGTCAAGATATGATGGGAAATGGGTATTAACTACGAATACGTCCCTGCCTTCACGGGAGGTAGCGCTTCAATACAAGCAACTATGGATGGTAGAGCAGATATTTCGTTCCATGAAGACAATTCTCAGCACACGCCCCATATATCACAAATGTGATGAGACAATACGTGGTCATGT
>JAHILQ010000020.1 GCA_018896985.1 Nitrospinota bacterium | reverse complement strand
TTATATACAGACCCTATAATCTGAACACTCTGAGGATTTGAAGGGATAGACAGGCTGTCACCTTCCTCAAGTTCAATGTCATAAGGCGTCTTTTTCAGAGGCTCGGGTTGATTTAAGATTATGACCATCCTGCCCTTTGCCTTGATCTCCTTAAGTTTTGCTGCAAAGTCTCTTTTCTGCTTGATTTCGTATCCCTTGATCTTTGCCTCTTCAGGTGATAAGGCAGTTGCTGTCTCTGCTGCGCCTCTTCCTAACAACTCCCTTTCAAGCCTTTCTACCATCTCATTGATCTGCTTTTGCTGAAGTTCTCTAACCCTCTCTCTTGTAAATACAGCGCCTCTTAGATACGCCTTATCTGTATATCCCCCAGCCCTTTCAATAAGGGAAGATAGTCTCTCACCCTTCTTTATTGTATATTGACCCGGGAATTTGACCTCACCCTGAATGGTTACTATCTTGTAGAGCTCCCACTCAGGAACAGCGCGGACAAAGAGGTAGTCATCCTCTTTAAGCTGTATATTGTTTTCTCTGTCTCCTGCTAATGCCTTTTCAAGATTTATTATGATTTTTTCAGTTCTTGGCCCTTGTCAGTAACATATACCCTCGTTAATTCTGCCTCTTTATTGTATGCATAATACTTAAGTCCACCTGCCATAGAAATCAGGTCCTTGACAGTCATTCCTAACTTAACCCCATACTCACCTTCCCTCTGCACCGCGCCGGAAATCCTTACAGTTCTTTTGTCTTGAACGATCTGGAAAATTTTTACCACATCCCCAGATTGAACTTTCATATCATTTGCTCCAGCAAGGTCGGATTCAAATACTATCTGACGAGAATTATCAACAATCCGCTCGATCTGAACCCTATCCTTAAATGCAATGTCGCTCAACCCGCCAGCCATTTCTATCAATTGGGAAATCGTTCTCTCCCCTTTAAGCTCATATATAGCAGGGCTATTGACGCTACCTGCGATGGCAACAAGATGACCTACGGGTGGTATAAATATCACATCCTCAGGCATAAGCCTTATATCCTTTGTCTTATCACCCTTTAGCAGGAAATCATATATATCAAAATGGACAATTGTTTTGCCATTCCTCTTGACCTGAATCTCCCTCATAGTCCCTGTCTTACTCGGCCCACCTGCCTCAAAAAGGGCATTAACAAGGGTCGAAAGAGAAGATATAGTGTATGCTCCTGGTCTTTCTGCATTACCAACAACATAGATCCTTATTGTCCTTAATGGGCCCATGCTCACATTCATCTCAAAGCCTGTATAGTATTTCGAAAACTCTTTATGCAAGAGCTCTTTTAATTCTTTAAAGGTAAGCCCTGTAACCCCAAGGATGCCAACCTTCGGAAGACTTACATTGCCATCCCTGTCAACTACAACATTCCACTGCCCCTCGATCTTCCCCCATACAGTTATTCTTATCTCATCCCCAGGACCAAGGACATAATCAGGGCCCACAGGTATATTATCAACAGGTGCAAAGGTGGATGGGGGCTGCCTGAATAGGTCGTAGCCAAATTGTCTGATATCAGTAGATACTGCAAATGGGCTTTTTACACCTAATATTTTATCAGAGATATATCGCTCAAACTCTGAGGGTTTTTCTACGGAAGGAGGCCGAGTAGGTGGCGGAGCTGGTTGTGCGGGAGGTGGCTGAGGTGATGGCTGTTGTAAGGTTGGCCACTGGCCTTGTATAGGTGGAAGAGGTTGGGCAAAACCCGAAGGTAGCTGATATGCAGGCGTTATTGGAATCATCTGAATCTGCTGGGCAGACACACTACCTGAAAAAATGAGTATAAACAGTAAAGCTGTAACGTAAGACGTGAGACGTGAGACACAAGATGTAAGACGAATCGGTTTTATCATAAAACCCCTCTTATAAGTTCAAGTTTCAACAAACCCTATGGGTTGTCCCGAAAATACCTTTCAAATCCCCCCTCACCCTATCCCTCTCCCACAAGGGGAGAGGGGACTTATTTATTCTCTCCCCTCCCTTGATGGGAGGGGATTAAGGGGAGGGTGCTGATATTTTCATTCCCCTTTGTGCCGACTTGTCGGCATGAATGTTTCATGCCCCATTGTGAACTGAAAGCTCATGTGGGTTTTATTTTAATCGTATCACCGAATTAATTCAAGTGAAAATTCAATCAGTTTATTCTCTTTATCCCTTCCAGAAACGTAGTCTGAGTTTTTAACCTTTTCATACCCGCCTTTTAGGCTCAGGGTAATCCCTTTTGAGACCCTCTGCTTTAAGCCAAAAAGCAACTCATTGCGGCTTTCTGGATTCGGCCTTGAGACTCCTCTTTTTTCATAATCATAGTGCAGAGAGACCTTTGTATTTCTATTCAGAAAAAGCGAGGAACCGACAAAGATATCCTTTGCATCTCCACCCATATGATGGCCGATAAGCCTGCCTTTATAGGTATAGCCTGAGGTATAAACACCATGTGTGTACCACCCAGTATACTGAAAGGCAGTATTTGCATGCTCCACTCTCAAATCAGCGCCAAGGATATCCGCAAAATAAACGCCAGCAATATATGCCCACTTATACGGAAGCCCTCCTGCCTCATCATCTCCAGCAGCCTCTCCATAGATGTAAGCCTTGAGAGGGGTGATTCTTATGCGAACATCCACACCTGCTATCTGGTTGCTCTCACCCTTTGTCCCCTCTAAATTCCTACCTATAAGGATTGTGCCTATATCACCAAGTCCGAGGCTCGGCATACCTCTGCCCCCTGTTATGGCTGTCCTTGTCAGACCAAATTCAAGCCATGGCCGTGGCTTAAAGCTCAGCCTGATTCCTCCGAAGTAGGGCTTTGGATGATCCCTGTCCTCCTCAAGTCTTGTAAGGAGAAAATCCATCCTGAAAAGGCCTAATATTGGCAGATTAAAAGGAACCTCGTTGCTTATTTTTAAGAGTTTAAAGGGCTCTGCATTGTTCGTAAGTATAAGACTTCCATGCCTTCCCTGCCCCCACCAGAGAGAGTCCTTTCCAGCTTCTACAGAGAATTTGCCAATATAAAACTTTCCATAGCCCTTGTTAAGTTTAAAGGTTCGAGGTTCAAGGTTTGAGGTTAAAAGAGGATTGATATAAAAAGATAGCGAACCATATCTTGCACCACCCTCAAGATCTATGAATAGATTATCCTTATTCAAGGCTATTCCCTCGTTGTTATAGTTAAACGGCTCCTGTGATGCCTTTATCCCCGGAAATGTTGATGCATCACCTTCAAGATGGGAATATTTCAGATTGACCTTTCTTATCGGTTTTATGTAAGACGCCTCGTATCCTATCTCTGCAATCTCCTCTCTGAACTCTTCCTTAAGTTTTTCGAGGATGAACCTTAGGGCTTGAGGTAAGAGATCAGAAGTTGCTTGAACTTCAAACTTCTTAGATGCCTCTATTACGAGCCTTGCGAACTCACGTCTATCAATGGGTCTTGCGCCGAGGATTGCCGAGTCTATCAGGCTATAGGCAGAGAGGCGCTCAAGGTCAAGATAGAGATCGCTTTTAGTTTCTACATTCGCGGCATAGGATGCCGCTCCTGTCAAGAAGACAAATATTCCAAAAAACAGAAGTAAAAATTTCACAGAAGGAGAACTGATGAACATTAAAGAAACAATATCATGGTTAAAGGCAAAAATACAAGAGGATTTATTTCCACATCTCAAGAAATGTTTTGAAGACCCAATAACAGAGAAGCAGAAGCAATTGATAACGATATTAGAGATAGCGCAAGTAGAAAGACATATAAGGAAGAAAAAAAGAAACTAAAAAGAGGGGGAGACCCAAGAAGGGAGAAATCAGGGAGGATGGTTATACCGAATTTTTAGAGACTTTTGCAAGAGCCTCTTGTAATAAACATTTTATCCTTACTCATCATAGCGCTTTTCTTTTACTGCAAAGTAAATCTTTCCATCGCGCTCATAAACATCAGCCTCTATGGATTCCCTCGGAGATAGAGGCCTGGCGAATGTGAGCAAATAACCTATTGTCTTTTCTTTGTATTTTACGCCCTGTATGGAGATGTTCTTGAAATCCCCTACTTTTTCCATAAAGGTCAGCGCATCACTAAACGTAACCTTGGCAGTTGTTATCTGCCGGGAGTATGGGACAATTTCCACGTCGGTTTCAGGGGTTTTCAGGAAAACAGCCCTTAATCTTTCGCCTATGCCGGAGCTGTAAAGATACGCCGTGTAAACAACCTTAGGGACAGTTTTGAAATCATCTATGTTGTAAGTGCTGACTGTTTGCACACAGCCTGCAAGCACTATCAGCGATAAAACGCATATGACATTTAATCTTCTCATAGTCTTACCTCCTCGTGTCTTCATGCTTTTTAATTTCACTATACACCGATAAGCGTCCACTGTCAAACCCCCTGCGTCCTTGACTTTTACGCATAATAAGCATGATACTCTTAGAGAAGCTGAAGGAGTATTTTGTTATATCTAAACCGTGCAATATCCTGCGCTTGCGGTTTTTTTTATGATAATTTCTCCCTAACTTTAAACCACAGGGCAAGAGGCATAAAGCAAGCAGTAACGAATAACTGAAGGGAGACAATTTGGCAAAACACGGAGGAGCATTTAAAAGCGAAAAGAGAAAAAAAGAATTGCTGCGCCAGAAAAAGCAGGAAGAAAAGCGGCAGAGGCGTTTAAAGAAAGATATAAGCCAGGAACAAGATTCTGAATCAACAGTTCCCGATCAAAAGGATGAGGTTTCATTGCCTATTCAAGATGCTTAAAGGAGAATAATTAAGTGTATAAAAATTTTAATGAATTTGGCATTTCAGACAAGATAATCATCTCGCTTTCAGAGATGGGCTTTGAAGAGCCCACCCCAATACAGAAGATGGCAATCCCGCCGGTTCTGCAGGGGAAGGATATTATCGGCCGGGCACAGACAGGCACTGGCAAGACAGCTGCCTTTGGGATACCGCTAATAGAACAAAGGCCTGAGGCAAAAGGAAGGTATCCCTACGCCATAGTTCTTGCGCCAACGCGGGAACTTGCTGTTCAGGTATCAGAAGCGATTAATAAGATGGGGACGAGAGCCGGCGTTGTCTCACTTCCCATCTACGGCGGGCAATCCATAGAACTTCAGATAAGGAGTCTGAAGAGAGGGGCAGACATTGTGGTTGGCACGCCGGGAAGGGTGCTGGACCATATAAGGAGGAAGACACTCGTTCTCAAGGATATAAAGACAGTAGTCCTTGATGAGGCTGATGAGATGCTGAGCATGGGTTTTATAGAGGACATAGAGAAAATCCTCGGCGGAATACCCGGAGAAAGACAGACGATGCTCTTTTCTGCCACCATGCCGAAAGAAATTATCCGCATTTCAAAAAACTACATGAACAAACCTGTGCATGTGGGCGTGGATGCGAGCGAGATGGTTGTCGCCAAGACAAAGCAGGTATTTTACGAAGTGCGCGAAGAAGACAAGATAAAGGCTTTAACCCGCCTTCTGGATGTTGAAGGCCCCGCGCTTACTCTCGTATTCTGCCATACAAAAAAGGAGGTGGATGAAGTCGCGGGAAGGCTCCAGCAGATGGGCTATCCTGCAGGCGCAATCCACGGAGACTTCACTCAGAGCCACAGGGACGAAATGATGCGAAAGTTCAAGGGCGGAGACATAGACATACTCGTTGCCACAGATGTTGCGGCACGCGGACTGGACATACCTGATGTTTCCCATGTAATTAACTTCAGCATTCCGCAAGACCCTGAGGGCTACATCCACAGAATTGGCAGGACAGGCAGGGCAGGCAAATCAGGCATTGCAATAACGTTTGTCACTCCCCGGCAGTACCGCCAGCTAAAGCTCATAGAGCAGTTTGCAAAGACGCGAATAAGTAAGGCAAAGCTTCCAAGCAGAGAAGAAGTAAGAAAGGCGAAGGAGGAAGAGCTTGCTGCGGGTGTTGAAGAGATGATAAAAGAAGGCAAACACACTCGTTTTTATGACATGGCAAAGAGGCTCTTTGAGAAATACTCTCCTGAGGACGTCTCAGCAGCGGCGCTGAGCATGCTGCTTGATACGGAGGATATGCAGGAGATTGAGGAGCCTGGAAAAGGATATGCAGGACAGAAGAAAGATTCCGTGCGCTTATTCATGACAATAGGCAAGATGGACAAGATAAATGTGGGAGATATAGTCAAATCAATCTCTGCAGAAGCGGGTATTCCAGAACGGAAGATCAGCAATATTGCGCTTTTCGACAAGTTCAGTTTTGTAGAAGTCCCGGCTGACCTTGCCGACAGGGTTATCAGCGCCATCAACGACAGCATCATAAAAGGACGAAAGGTCAGAATCCAGCACGCAAAGAAACGGGAGAGGAGATAATTAATCAGGATAATGCAGACATTGCTCAATCCCGATGTGTATCGGGACTTTAACTCGATGAGGATTTAAAATGCTTGATTCAGGATTCATGATACATGATAAAAAGTTTTCTGTCATGCATTGTGCATCGTGTATCTTGTATCATGCAAGTGGTTAACAGTCACAAGAAATGTGTATGATGATTACAGGAAATTATTCAATGAAGACCCGCCTCATGTAAAAGGCATCAGAATTCAGACAAATTCCCAGCATACTGAAAGCATAGGAGAGGGTTATGTCGGGAAGATTGTATTCAGCAAGAATCTCTCTATGGCAAGATAGGACTAAAAAGGGTGAAAAATAGATTAATTAGAACAACTGTATTTTGCCTTGACGAATTGCATTTTTTTAGTTGTAATTGTTAAAATTTTAGCCTATTCTATAAACCTATAAGGTTTTTTATGTTTCACAAAGATTATGGTATTATTTTAGCCTGTGATGTTTCAACTTTGGAGGAAGCCAAATCGCTGGCTGAACTTTCTCTTGGAGTTGATGAGGTTGTTGGATACAAAGTTGGCTTTACACTTGGGTTACGTTTTGGGTTGCGAGAAGTTGTAAGAAGTTTGAAGAAAATAAATCCTTTGCCTATAATTTATGATCATCAGAAGGCTGGGACCGATATACCGCAAATGGGACAGCCTTTTGCTCAGTGTTGTAAGGAAGTCGGGATAGATGGGGTTATTATCTTTGCTCAGGCGGGACCTAAAACACTGGATGCATTTACAACGGCAATTTTTCAGCATGAAATGACACCAATAGTGGGGGGTGTCATGACTCATAGTGGATATTTAGTTTCAGATGGTGGATATATTATAGATGATGCTCCGAAACATATATTTCAAATTGCTTTGGAGAAGGGAGTAACGCAATTTGTTTTACCTGGAAACAAGCCAGAACTAATCCGGATGTATAGTAATATTTTGAATAAGAAGTCAGGGGTGTCTGTCATGATGCCAGGCATAGGAGCGCAAGGTGGGGATTTGAATAATGCTTTTTCAGAATGTGTTGGTTTAAAACCATATGCCATTATAGGGTCTGCAATCTATAAAGCAAAAAATCCATCCAGAGAACTTGAATCATTTGTGAGTTCGTTGAATAATTATAGAAACAAACAAAGACTTAGGGTGTAAAATGGAAAAACTCATAAAAAATGTTATGGCACAATTATTGTGGGAAACACAGGCTGTTAAGGTTTCGGTTAATAAGCCGTTCAAGCTTGTTTCCGGCAATTATAGCCCAATATACATCAACTGCCGTAGTTTAATATCAAATCCAGTCGCAATGGATTTGATTGCCGCTGCAATACACTGGTGGTATGTGAACCATAAAATAGAAGCTGATGTCATCGCTGGAGGAGAGACTGCCGGAATTCCATTTGCAGCTTACGTTGCCCAGAGACTTGCAAAACCGATGGTTTATGTGAGAAAACAGCCGAAGGGCCATGGATTAGGGTCAGCCGTCGAGGGTTCATTACAAAAGGGGCAGCGTGTTCTTTTAGTTGAAGATTTAATTACCGATGGTGGAAGCAAGGAGATTTTTATTTTGGGATTAAGAAACGCTGGCGCTATAGTTAAAGATTGTCTTGTTGTATTTGATAGGGAACAAGGTGGAAAAAATTACCTGAAAAAATTAGATGTGAATTTACATGCGTTATGTACGATCAAAGAACTGCTTTCTTTTGGAATAAAGTTAGGACTACTTAACAAAAAAAACTTATTACAAGTTCAAAAATATATCAAGGATCCTGAAAAATGGAATGCTATCAGGACAAAAATGAGTAAGAAGATTAAATAATGGCTACCCAATCGATTTTTCCAGATTTTTTAGGTAAGTCAGAGAGAGATGATCTGCAGCTCGTGATTGAAAAAATAGCTGAACAATTGATCGATAAGAATGTTCAATTTCTTTTTGGTTCCGGCATGTCTCGGCCAAGTAAAATACCGACAGGTTCGGAGTTATCAAGGAAATTTCTTGACTTAGTTTACCCAAGTACTTCAATGCCATCCCCTGATGAAGTTAAAGAGTTACTTTGCACCTTCCCTTTTGAGTGTATTGCAGAAGCAGCAAAGGGAACTGAACCAACGCAAAAAGAAAAATTGAGGACTTTATTAAAAGAATCAATAGAAAACTCAACCGGACCTCACAGCGGTCATAAAATAATTGTGAATCTTTGCAATAAGAATTTCTTACAGCGAATCTATACAACTAATTTTGACTTATTAATAGAAACAGCGTTGGGAACCGATAGATCAAAAACTATTACTAAAGAAAATATAAGAGATTTATCAAAGATCGACTCTGGTGTGGAACCTGAATTCCTGTAATTCATTTACATGGTACATTAACGGGTGATTTCATTATTACAGAGCGTGATATCTTTGATACAAATGATATGGATTGGAATCGTTTAAAAACAGAATTTAAAAGAAGCCTTGATTACAATATATTTGTATTTGTTGGGTATTCTATGTCCGACCCAGATTTCAGACAAATATATATGGAATATCAAGATGGTTTAAAATTGCGTTCAGATTACGAAGATGCAAAAAAAACTTACGTTGTTAATAAGCATAGCGATATTCATTCTTATAGGTTAGCAAAACAAGTGTGGGACTCTCGCAAAGCAACTTTATTGCCTCTTGATGCAGAGGATTTTTTAAAAGAACTCTGGGATTCTGTGCAACTGAGGGGCACGAAAGAACTTAAAAAGAAAGTGGCAAGTCGTTTATCTATAGAATTAAATGTTTTTGATGCGCAAATAAATGAGTTAAAGAAAAGCTTTGGTTTCACCGAAGATGATGCAATTCACTATCTGGATATAATGACTAGAGGGAGAGAACGTAATGAAAGCAGAAATTGAAAGAGAACTGCTCTATTTTATTAGAAAATTAATTAATGATTACAACATCGATTGCATAATTGCGGTCGAAAGAAAGGGAACTGCTGTTATAAGGGCTCTTTCTGAAATGGAATCCTTAGAGAAGCTTGAATGGTCTTGGAAAAATGTAATTTCCTCTGATGCTCTTGATAGAACACCAGACGATGTTCTCTCAGGGCGAAGAATACTTGTATTTGATGATATGCTTCACACAGGTGATCATTTATGGAAGGAAGTAATGCATTATCTGAAGAAAAAAGCAATCTGGCATACCATAGAAGATAATATAGTCACTGCCGCATTTGCTGTCCATGAACAATGCCCGAAAGACCGGCTGCCAGATCGCTGGTTCTATAATGAGCTTGATACCGAATCTTACGAAAAACTTCGTGAATCTATAGTAGATATGCTGCAAAGGCATGGCTCACTGCTATTAGATACTGAACATATTGAAGTGAGGGCAAAAACAAAGTGTGATTTACGACAGTTTTTTGAGGCTTTTTCAGCATGTGGTTCGATAGCTGATTTTAGGTCTTCAGACAATCGGCTAAATCTAACCGTTTCAATACACGAGGGTAGTTGTGATTTGACTGCTCATAAATTTCTTCCTCCAAATACCCTCTTAAAAGATATTGTTAAGAAGTGTAGAGTAATACAAAGGACAAAAAATGAATTTGCTATTATTCCAATATGTTATCCTTCGGTTCCTATCACGTTTGACGATAATTTTGAATTTGAAAATGATGTAAAAGAAATATTTGGGAAAGAACTTGATCATGAGAAGGGCCGATTCTATTCTGTTGGTTTGTTGGCCTCATTAATTGTTTTGGAAGAAGTCTTGACACATGTTCTTGCTTTGGGACCTGCAAAAGTTGAACTTGACCTTCCTAATGTTAATATAAATAGTATTTCTAATATCGGTTATACTTTGGAACATTTACTTGCAATGTACCCCAGCATAGATATAAAAAAACTTACAGAATATGTTTTAACTATCGCTAATAATGCCAGAATTAAATCTATGCCTCTTAGGTTAAAGAAACAAAAAGCAAGCACGATGCAGAAAATAGATGAGATTAAAATAAACGAAAATGCAAAAATGTTAGCGCAAGTCACGCGAAAAGCTATTGATGATAAAGAGATTCTGACGAAATACAATTTTCCTGAACAAACTATTTCATACAATGGGATGACTGCTGAAGAACTATTGCATCAGGGGAAAAGAAAACTTAATTTAAGCACTATTGAGATAAGCATAGCACTTGACAGATTGATAGATGAGGCATATTTTGTCACCCATGTGGAACCTGTTAATTATAGGGATGGGATTTCTAGATTAACAAGAACGTTCGAACCTGACGGTGAGATTGTGAGCTCAAAAATAAGACGTTATACAGAACTATATGGTCTTCCTGAGGGGGTTTCTTGACTGACTCAATAATACCGAACGAATCTATGGCTCCAGGAGCTATAGGTATGAATTATGCCAAAGCTCACAGACTGTTCGGCGTGCTTTTGTATCCTTGGTGTACACATACGGATGCTACAAGAGCAATGAGTTCAATACCTTTCGATAAGCTGATTACTTTATCGTCAAGATTGTGGAATGCTTTAGCTAAAAATTCAGGGGAAAGTACCACCGGAGGGGAATTATCAACACCAGTGTCTTTTCTTGTCCCCCACAGATTATTTCCAGGAAAACATGGCCCTGGTCACGGGATGCTCACGCATGACGAGGGAAAACTAAAATATATTGGTGAAATTCTTTATCTCCATCAAAAGTTAGGAATACAGCAAGATATTGTAGTTAAGCCACCAGAGGAAAATAAAGATGAGATCACACATGAAAAAACAGTTTTTACTACAGGACTAACTCCAACTACAAAATCAGGCATTCTTGAACGATCAAATATATTTAATGACTCGGAGCGTATAATTATAGATGAACTTGCTGAAATCCTTCGCCACCTCAACGAAGAAGAAATACGTGCTCTTGGAACTCATGAGAATGCCGACCAAACAGCAGGAGCAATTATTTTTGAACTTGATCATTGGAAGAAGTTCATAAATTATGCTATTGATTTAATAGCTGGTTCGCGTATTATTGACGATAAGGGAAGAAATGCTTTCTGGTACTCTATTGAGGCATTTGAATATGCTGATGAAGCAGTAAGAAAGTCTAAGACTAATATGAAAGCTTACAATGAAGCTTGGAACCGTTTTGATAAACATATAGTAGAGAGAGAGGGTCTTATCTTAAAAGCATTTATAAAAAAGCAAAAAAAAGCACCGTCAATATGGGATGCTACGAAGGTGCATGACTTAAGTATTGATGCACAAAAAGCCATGAGTTTTTCAAAAATATTGAGAGCATTTTCTTTATGCAAGCAAATTTTTGAACCCTCAAGGCCTATTGTTTTTTCTAAGCATCAAGATTCAATCATTACAGAAGGATTGGAAGGTATTAGTGAGATACGTGATTTAATGAAAAATCCTTTACAGCCTAAGTTATTTAAAAATATGAATACGCAATCTATTGAAGTTTATCTAACACAAAGAAAAAATTTTGAAGAAACATTCCAAAACTTGAAAGATATAAAGCTGGAATTGTTAGACTCGATGAGTTGGGAAAATATCAAGAAACAATTATAGTTGGAGAGAATGGGGGTCTAATATGATAGGTGAAAGAAGTATATATAGGAAAGTGCAGGTAGTGCTTGATTCTGCAAAATCAGGGAAAACTAAGAGTCTCCAGGAACTGGAAGAAAATATTGTTTCACTAAGCCCAATTAATTTTAGCTATACAATAATGGATAAGAAACGGGGCAAACGCGTCCCACATTGTTCAACTGATTCAGTGCATAAGATTGTCTCTTTGTGCATAGATTTAGAATTAGTTAATGAAAAGGGCAAATTAACAGATATCGGCATCAATTTGCTCGATCAGGATAAGTTTGAAAAAGTTTTAAGTAAACAGGTGCTTATTTTTTTAAAAAATACGGGTATAACATTAGAAAAGATGTCTGAAACAATTAAAGCAGATATGCTACAATCTGATCCTGTAATTCTTCCAACGAGTGAGGCTATCTGGAATGCTTTAGATCAGCCAGTGCCATTGGAGAGGTTTTCAGTTTTACTTACACTTTTAGGCCAATGTAATACGATTACTACATCACGACGTAAATTATTTCTTCCTTAAGAAAGAGGAAAAGGGGACGGTTGTTCTCGCTCACTAATTCGGTAACTTTTTCAAGTTTATCAAAAGGTGTTTCATAGTTTACGCCTCCATATCCTAACCCGTTTTTGTTTGTAAAGCAGTTGTTCTTGACCTTTAGCTTTCCTTCTTGATAAACTTTAGCTGTAACAAGGAGGTATAAAATGGCAAAAACCCTTGCAAAAGTCGCAGGTCACGCACATGTAAGCTTAAAGATGCACCGCCATATGAGAAAGCAGGGACATGTAAATGTTTCGCTAAAGGACATTCAGAAAAGCTTAGCAGGCATCGGTGTTTCTCTTTCCACGAGGGTTGTTGAAGAGAGGGAAAAGCAATAGTTGATGCCATTTTTCATAGATACGAGTGCACTCTTCAAGAGATACCAGCCTGAGCATGGAACAGACCTTGTCTGTAAGATACTTGAAGAGTCCAATCAGCCGGTATATATCTCCTCTATAAGTATTATTGAAATCGTTTCCAACCTGAGAAGGCTTTTCGAGATAGATAAGATTACTACTGAAGAACAGTTTTTGCAGCAGCGTGCATTTTTTTATCAGGATATTACCAGTCTCGGAATTACAATTCTGGATGTAACTGCTGACGATATCGTAAACGCCGAAAGCCTTATCTTGAAACGATATATGAAGCCGATTGACAGTATTCAACTGGCATTAGCTTTGAATTTACAGCAGGATGATGTTACATTTGTTTCATCTGACCAGAGGCTATGCAAAATTGCTGAGACTGAAGGTCTTTTGATTCTGACTCCTTAAAAGGAACGGAAATGTGTACGGTTGTACTATCTCACTAATTCGGTTCATGACTCGCCGAGGAGAGTAACTTTCTGGAGTTTATCAAAAAGGGTCATATGATTTACCCCCCACTGCCGTCAATCTATGAAAATGCCTTGAGGAACTTATTTCAGCAATCTTAAAAATGAGCATTCTAATATAAATTCAGGACGGCAATAAAAAATTTTCATTTAACAATAATCCTCTCACAACACTATATAGTGGTAGCTGTCCTCCACAGGCACAAAATATAGACACCCCTTAATTTTATTAATTTTTTTCTTGACAAGTCCCCCCTTAACCCCTATATTAGTGGTAAAAAGTGGTAGAAGGTGGAGGGAAGATGCCTTCTTTTTCAGGAAAATATTACTATTCAGTAGACTCAAAGGGCAGAATCATTATACCTGCGCCTTTTAGGGAAATTATTTCCGCTAATTACAGCCGGAAACTTTACATCGTCAATGCTGCGTTTGATAAGTGCCTTCATTTATATCCGCAAGAGGAATGGAACAGGCTTGAAGAAAGGGTGAGGGCAATGCCAAAGATGGATGAGGCAGTAAAGTTTTTCATGAGGAAGGTTATTGCATCCGCTGTTGAGATTGAACTGGATAAGCAGGGGAGAGTGCTTATTCCTGTTGCTCACAGAGAGGACTCAGGCATAAACGGAGAGATAGTTGTTGTCGGACAAATAGACAAGATAGAACTCTGGGACAGAAAAGAATGGGATGCGATGGTTGACCCTGCGAAGATAGACAAAAAGGCTGTTGAACAAAGACTTGTAAGCTACGGTCTTTAGAGGCGGTGAACTGTGAAGGTTATTCATCTCCCGGTGATGTTAAGGGAGGTGATTATGTTGCTGAAACCAATGTTCGGGGGGGTATATGTTGATGCAACAGTCGGGCTTGGCGGTCACGCAGAAGAAATACTCAGGCATATCGGCCATGGAAGGCTTCTCGGCATTGACAGGGATGAAGAGACTCTGGATATGGCAATGAAAAGAATTCCCGATAACAGGCTTACCTTGAAGAAGGGGAAATTTTCCGATATCAGCAAGCTGGCTGCCGAAACAGGCATTTCAGAAGCGGACGGGGTTTCATTTGACCTCGGCACATCCATGTTTCATCTCAAGACAGCTGAAAGAGGTTTCAGTTTTTTTTCAGAAGAGCCTTTGGATATGAGAATGGACAGGGAACAGGAAATTACAGCAGCGTACATTGTTAATAAATATCCTGAAAAAGAGATAAGCAGGATTTTGTGGGAGTACGGCGAAGAAAAACTCTCACGGAAAATAGCAAGGGCAGTCATTGATTACAGGGGCAAAAAGAAAATAGATACCTGCGCTGAATTATCAGATATTGTTTACAGGGTTTATAAGAAAAGAGGCAAACATTATCCTGCAACAAAGACATTTCAGGCATTGAGGATTGCTGTAAATGATGAACTCAATGAACTCAGAAAAGGGCTTAATGAGGCGCCAGGCATTCTTAAGAGCGGAGGCAGACTGTGTGTTATCTCATATCATTCGCTTGAGGACAGGATAGTAAAGAACTTTATAAGGGATGAACAGAGGCAGGGGGTATTAAGGATATTAACCAAAAAACCTATTGCCCCTTCAGACGAAGAGGTTAGATTCAATCCGTCTGCGAGGAGCGCAAAATTAAGAGGAGCGGAAAAAATATGACTCATGTGAACCGAAGCGGTATTTTTTCTTTCTTCCTGGTCCCTCTGTCCGTAGCGCTTATTTTGTTCGGCATCTTCTCAATTGTATGGCTGAGGTCAAGTGTAAGGACAGCAGAATACGGTATTGCCGCGCTTGACCATAAAAGGGTGGAAACACTCAGAGAGAGAAAGACACTTATGGCAGAGAAGGCAAGCCTTCTGTCCATTCAGAGCGTTAAAAGCAAGGGCAGTGGAAAACTCGCTTTGGTTTTCCCTGACAGAATAAAAGTAGTTTATGTAAAAAAGGATGGGAAGAACACCCCATTCAAGGCATCTTTGGAGGGGCGGCATTTATCAGTACCGTAGTCTGTAAGCAAGAATGGAGATTAATCCCCCCTCACCCCCCTTTAGCAAAGGGGGGTGAGGGGGATTTGGGGTATGAATGAGGAAGAGAGCGATAATTCTTAACACTGTAATAATCTTTGGTTTTGTTGCGGTATTTTTGCGTCTTGTGGATTTGATGGTACTTAACCACGGCAGGTTTTCCGAGAGGGCAAGGATACAGCAGGTCAAGCAGGAGGATATACAGGTAAGGCGCGGATTCATATTTGACAGAAAGGGAAGGGAACTTGGTGTGAATCTTGAAGCAGAGTCATTGTTTTGCGACCCTGCAGCCATGGTCTCTCCTCAGACTGCGGCTTATGATATTTCAGGAGTTATAGGGAAAAAGCCCGAGGCGATGCTTGCAAAATTTTCTTCCAGGGGTAGGTTTGTCTGGGTGGAAAGAAAGCTTAATACTGAAACAGCGGAGAAGATAAAAAAGATGGACATAAAAGGACTGGGTTTTGTGCCTGACGCAAAGAGATTTTATCCGAAAGGCAAGCTTGCCTCTCACGTTATCGGCGCTGTCGGCATTGATAATCAGGCTCTGGAAGGCGTTGAACTTAAATACAATAAATTCTTAAAGACGCCAGGAGGAAAGATCCTTGTTACGAGGGATGCAAGAGGAAGGACGCTTTCTGCAGGCGTGGATATAGAGTCAAAAGGCAATAATGTGTTTTTGACAATAGATGAAGGGCTTCAGTATATAGTCGAGAAAGAGCTTGATAATGCAATGGCGCAATGGCGGGCGTCTGTCGCAACCATAATAATGATGGATCCATTCACAGGCGAGATATTGGCATTTGCAAACAGGCCTGCCTATGATCCAAATTCC
>JAHILQ010000217.1 GCA_018896985.1 Nitrospinota bacterium | reverse complement strand
TTCGTTGACTGAGGCAGGGAATAACCAGTGCGGGGCTTTGTTGTCCTGTACGCCCTGAGCATAAAGGCAGCCTCAAAGGTATCGCCTGCGGACTGCTTTATGGCGAGGGCGGCAAGCTCTGGCGCGTAAAGGGATCCCTCTCCCATGACCCTTTCCATAAGGAGGTACAACTGCTCCTCTATCTGCTCGACCTTGAGCGGTGCTGAAGCTCCTTTTATCGTCTCATAAGCGAGAAGCTTGGCTGCATTTTCTATTGCCTCTGTTCCGCCTTTAACCGCCACATAACCCATCTTATATCACCTCTATTTTCGTTGACCGTGGAATACACATAAGCCTGTTTTCAGCGTCTATAAAAATTGAATCAACGCCAAGTGGATATTCAGAATTTACTTCCTTTAAATAATGAAACTCATCTTTTTTAATGCCACCACCGATGAACGGCGTTATGTCGCCATTTATGCCGGGGCCTTTAAGGGTTACCCTTAAATCTCCATTGTCCCTTGAGGAAAAGGAATTAATCGAATAAATAACTGTCGCGCCTGTATCGGGATACTCAAGGCTTCCCCTCTTTGCATGAAGGATTGCCCCATCGCTGCCACCCGATGGGATTATTACGAAATCAGCATCTTCTATGTTTGCCGTCCTGCTGCCGGTTGCTCTTATTATCCTGTATTCCCATTCCTCTCTCTGATGCCCAAAAACATTAAAAGCAACCTCATGGTCAAGGAGGGTTTGAATAACCAAAATCAATCCGCTTTCCAACTCCTGACTCAATGAATAAACCCTCCCCGGATGACTCATTGCCTGTAAGAGTGTCCTGAATGTTTTTTGTGTGATTGGATTTTCTTCTTTTTCTGTCACTTGAAATTCTCCTGACTATTGTTAACCTTTTGACATGCTCTCAAAAGAAACCTTTGTCTTTGCTATTAGTGCAGACTCTTTTTCTCTTATTGAATTAATTTTCTCCATTTGTTCTGATACAAACCCTCTTGTCTGTTTTTTTAAATCCTCATTATCTCCCTGCATAACCGCATCAACCGATGCTGCAAGCAATGCCCTTTCAGGTTCATCGCCCATCACCATCGCATATCCTGTTTTTCCTCTGCATTCCACCTCCGCCTCGGTTACAAGGATTTCACCGAGGTAAAAATCCGTATCAAAGGAGTCTTGAACGGTCATCATCAAAAGTCCTGTTTGGGGTGGCTTGATTATGGAGATGTATTGCTCTGAAAGCATGCCTAAAAGACTTTTTACTGCCGATTCATCCGTTGCCTGTATTATCGAATTAATATCTATTCCTTCATTTTGAATTAATAATTTTGCATTTTGCATTTTCACACCACTTTTTTCCTTAAATACGCCGAAATCCTGTCAACTGCCATTATGGTTATAAGTATTATGATGATTAATGTGGCAGTCCTCTGATGTTCAAATAGCCTCACGCTCATGATCAACTCAAAGCCTATGCCTCCAGCGCCGACTACACCCAGGATTGTTGCTGCCCTTATGTTCCTGTCAAGGATGTATAGGTTATAGCTGTTAAAAAGGGGCAGCGCCTGGGGGAAAACCGCATGTATTATTTTTTGTAAAAACCTTGCCCCTGTTGCCTCAACAGCCTCGACAGGCTTCGGATCGATGTTTTCTATGGCCTCGGCATAAAACTTACCCAGGAATCCTGCTGTATGAAGGGCAAGGGCCAAAACACCGGCAAATGGGCCAAGCCCTACGGCAGCAACGAATACAAGGGCGAATACCAGATCCGGTATGCCTCTTAAAAAATTGGTGATCTCCCTTGCTGCATTGGAGATGACAGGGCTATGGGTTACATTCCTTGCCGCAAGCATTCCCAGGGGGATAGATATAACAATGGCAAAGAATGTCCCGCAGATACCAATTGCTATGGTCTCAAGCATTAACCAGATATACCTTGGTATATCCGATCTCTCGGGTGGAAACATGTTTGATAAAAACTCCCATATCCTCGGTAATCCATAAACTATCTCTTTGAGGTCTACAGGTATGAAATAGATGGATATAAAGGCCATTGCAGCCACAATAGCCATCAATACATAGTCTCTGAATTTATTGGCACTGAAAAGTGTTCCTTCAATTATGCCTTTCCTCAAATACGCTGATACCCTGTCTATGGCAATTATTATGATGAGCATGACTATAAGGATTGCTGATACCTTCTGGTAATTAAACGACCTCATCTGTGTAAAGAGTTCAATCCCAAGGCCGCCTGCGCCTACAAGACCCAGGGCCATGGCTGCCCTTATGTTATGGTCTAAGGCATAGAGGTTGTATCCCATGAATAACGGAAAAACCTGCGGGAATACCGCATGCCTTATGACGCTCAATTTATGGCTGCCTGCTGCTTCTATTGCCTCGACAGGTTTAGGGTCGATGCTTTCTACAGCCTCTGCATAGAATTTGCCGAGCAGCCCCACAGTTGCAAGCATTAAGGCTATTACACCGGCAACAGGACCGATACCGATAGTTGTGACAAAGATGAGCGCATAGATGATGTTAGGGACAGCCCTTAATAGATT
Source organism: Nitrospinota bacterium (assembly GCA_018896985.1). Classification (GTDB taxonomy): domain Bacteria; phylum Nitrospirota; class Thermodesulfovibrionia; order Thermodesulfovibrionales; family UBA1546; genus UBA1546. Next base: position 5,513 of record JAHILQ010000217.1, on the reverse strand, counting down.
CACCAGTTCCTTGGAAGTGTTATAAATGACTGCATTCGGTGATGTGTTTTTCGCCGAAAAAATACCCAGTGGAACTGAAACAAGTATTCCAAGGAACGTTCCCCAGAAACCTACTGAGATTGTTTCGGCGGTGAGTGTGATAATACGTTTCCATCTCGTAAAATCAGGGGGGAACATCTCCTTTATAAGTGAGAGGGCATGGGGCATGCCATCGATGAACGCTCTTATATCGATTTGGGATGCCTTGAAGGATAGGGCCAGGATAATGATGAGAAGAAACCACAGCAGAAACTTCCTGGCCTTTGTCCCTTGACCCATGACCCTCTTATAGTGTGACAAATTTACGCTGCTGCGCATTCATACTCCCCCGCAAATCCATATATAGAACTGAGATGCTCTCTCGTAAGGCAGTCCGTTCTCCCGTCAAAGCAAATCTCCCCATCCTTGAGGCCGACAACTCTGTGAGAGTGATCTCTTACGGATTTGAGGTGATGGAGCACGGTTATTATGGTTATCCCCTTTTCCCTGTTTGTCTTTGTCAGAAGCTCCATTATCTTTTGGCTCGTCTTCGGGTCAAGATTGGCTATGGGCTCGTCGGCAAGGAGTATTTCAGGCTCCTGCATAAGCGCTCTCGCAATGGCGACTCTCTGTTTCTGTCCGCCGCTCAAGCGGTCGACCCTTTCGAATGCCTTGTCTTCAATGCCGACAAAGCTTAACAACTCCATTGCCCTTTCCCTTACCTCTCTACTGAAAAGCCCTATTGTTGATGATATCAGTTCAAATCCCCTGTCCATCCTGCCGAGGGCGCCTGATACCACATTATCTAAGGCAGATGTCCTGTCTACGAGATTGAATAACTGATAAATCATTCCTATCCTTCTCCTCATCTGCCTTAACTCGTCCCTCTTTCTGTAATCTATTTCTTTGCCCAGCACGACAACCCTTCCGTTATCCGGGACCACAAAGCCGTTTATGATCCTTATGAGTGTGGTCTTCCCTGAACCGCTCGGTCCGATGAGCGCGACAGCCTCGCCTTTTTTTACCTTCAAATCCACACCTTTTAAGACCTCTGCACCATTGAAACGCTTATGAATGGACTCCATTTCCAGCATCTTTGCCTCCTTTTGCAGGGGCACGGCATTGCCGTGCCCCTGCCATTTCATTTAAGACTGTCTATCGCTTTTTTGACCTCTCTAATAAAGGTGTAATCTTTATCGCTCACTGTCTTGTAACCTGTTATCTTTCCAAAACCTGTAACCACATCCTTCGGCACTCTGGAGATAGACCTCTTTAATTTCTCTTTGATACTTTCAGGCAGGTCGCTTCTGAGAGCCATGGGAGAGCCGGGAAGCGGGTCTGATTTCCATATAACCGCATTGGTATCTGGAGAAATCTTTCCGCTCTCTGCCATCTTCAAATAGATCGCATCGCTGATCGCTACCATGTCGATTATTTTGTTCTTAACCATAAGCCCAGCGGCATCGTGGGTGCCGACATAACCAACTTTTTTGAACACCTTTTCAGGATCAATCCCCGCCTTCATCATGTAATATCTTGGAACGGCGTAACCGGATGTGGAAGCGATCTCTGTAAAGGCAAAGGTGAAGGACTTTTTATGGTTATTAAGTTTTCCTGCAAGGATATTCATTCCTGCTTCACCTTCAAGCGGATTCGTTATTCCGAGTTTCTGAGCAGCTTCAGGCGTTGCAACCAGATAGGAACGGTAGGTTGTGCTGCCCTTTGCATCCATTCCCACGGCAAATGCCTCAGCGCCCGCCCTTTCATGGGCAAGCACGTAGGAAAACGGCCCGAACCATACAAAATCAACCTTCTTTGCCCTCATTGCCTCAACAACGCCTGTGTAGTCAGTGGCGGTGAATATCGTTATACACATTCCCATATCCTTTTCCATCCAGTTCGTCATCGGTGTATACTGCTCCATCATTGCCCTCGGGTCTTCGGCAGGGACAAGGCCCATAATCAGGCATTTTTCCTTTGCCTCTGAAGTTACAGAGGAAATAACCATTAGTGTCAAAATCCCAAATATTGTTGCCAAAAGTTTCTTCATTTCTTACCTCCTGAGTAAGCGGAAATTGTTTTTTGTGTTATCATAAAAACTATAGAAAGTCTTTTTCTATCCGGGGCTGCCGTTGAGTCTTACCGTGATTCCCGGCAGCCTCGCCCTTTCTTTTTTGACTCTTGACTCATGGTTTTGAATATTTCACCTCCCTTCACCATTAAAATCCACGATAATGCTGCACATATCTCTTCTGAATTTTGTAACGCAATATTCAACAACCTCTCCATCCTGACCCTTTGAAATACTTTTCACCAGGAGGATCGGCACTTTCTGCGATATCATTAAAATGTCCATATCCGAAGTCTCAGGCGTTGATACTTCAAAGGTTGAGGACTTTCTCACAGCATCAACTCCGTAATGCTTTTTCAGAACTGCAACAAGGGAGAAAGAACCGTTTATGAGGCTCCTGAGTTCAGGGAATTTTGCTTTGCTGAGAAAGGATGTTGTATGACAGAAGGGCATCTTGTTGACAAACCTTACTATCTCCAAGACTATTATCCTATCGGAGAATTGTATATTGAGCCTCTTTGAAAGTTCCCTGCCTGCTGCAATCTCATAGGACTCGAGGAGCCTTGCATCGGGATTGAGTCCCACATCGAGGATGGAGGTTGTGAAGCTCGTTCTTTTTGACACTTTATAGTTAATCTTGTCGCTGGCAACAAATGTTCCCTTGCCCTTTATTTTATAGACAAATCCTTCATTCTCAAGCCTTTCAATGGCTTGTCTGACAGTATGCCTGTTAAGCCTGTATCTCTTAGACAACTCTATCTCTGTTGCTAATTGACTGCCGGGCTTAAATATTCCTTTTTCTATCTGCTTAATCAGTATTTCTGAAAGCTGTTGATAACATGCCACGCCGTTTTCTCTGTTTATCATCTTGCCTCCAACTTGTCTATACATCTATACAGGATTTTACAGGGGAATCATTACACGGGTATTAAAGGAATGTTACAATTTGCTTAAATCAGAAGGTTCTACATGCGGCAAATAGTTAAAAGAAAATGGATGTATGTTATTTTAGGAGAAATTTCTGCTTTTGATAAGATACGAATAATAGGCCGCGGCATTGGTGGGCTTACGCTTGAGTGTGTCAAAATCTACTTTATATAAACCGAATCTCGCATCGAGTCCCTGAAGCCATTCATAATTATCTATCAGTGACCAGTAGAAGTACCCTCTGATATCCATTCCCTTGCTCTTGCATCTTTCAACAACATCAATATGTTTTTTCATGAAATTTATCTTCCGCTGAGAATCGCGGGTGGCAATACCGTTCTCCGTTATTATCAGAGGGACTTTGAGCTTGGACGCATACCGTAAAACCCTTTCAAGCCCGCGGGGATGCACCTCCCATCCCATATCCGTAAGTCCATAGCCATCAATATCCCTGTGCCTCAACTCGACCCCCATCTTTTTGAAAGGATTGAACCGCATATGTATCCTCGTGTAATAATTCACGCCGAAGAAGTCCAGCTTGCCCTTTATGGGAACAGGAATTTCCACTGCTTTCTTAAATGGAAATTTTACACTGAGAGTGCCGGTGATAAATGCATCTAAAAGGGAGTGATTATAAAAGTGCTTTGCAATCTTGGAGAGAAGCTTGTCCAGAGGATTCCACCTGTTCCATGGCGCAAGCGCAGCCATATTATGTGCGACACTTACCATAGGTTTGGCCATTGAATCAGGGACTTTTGAATGAATAATATCATATACCTTTCCATGACAGGTCAGAATATTTTTTAAAGCCTTCATCCCTAACGGGACATTCCTGAGGCCCGGCGGCGTACATCCTTCAAAATAACCGGCGAGAATAAGCACATATGGTTCATTAAAGGTTATCCAATACCGCACTCCCTTTAACCTTGAGACTATCTTTTCTGAGAAGGTCAGAAACTTCTCAATGGATGCATCCTCATGCCACGGATATTTTTTTATGAACCAGAGGGGATGGGTAAAGTGGTGAAGGGTAACCATCGGCTCAATATTGTTTTCAATAAGAATATCTATGACTTCCTGATAATGCGCGACAGCCTCATCATCCCAGATATTTTCCCTTGGCTGTATCCTGCTCCATTCAACAGAAAACCTATAGGCATTAACTCCAAGCTCTTTAAGTAAATGCAAATCTTCCCTGTAGAGTGCATAGTGATTGGTGACATTAGGTTTTTCATCCAAGATTGAATCCCACGATGTCCAGTCCGCATAGGGAGATCCCTCAAGCTGGAAGGCTGATGTTGCAACTCCCCATAAAAATGGTTCCCTGGATATTTTATCCATCAGAAGTGCGTTTAAGTCTTTTTCGTTGTTTGGGAGTGCTTAATGTTCAACGTTGTCAGTGAGTTTCTTTTTTACAATAACAGGGCATCCCTTATTCTGTTCGCCTTTGCAGAAATTGTTTAGCTCAGTGATGTTGGGATTATAAGGCCTGTCGTTTACTGCGCATGACTCAATGCGCCATACTGTCTCAGGCATGCTGAACTGCTGCAGGTGTTTGCATATCATGTTACCCTCCTTCGGAACGTTTTACAGTAATTCTAAGGGAAGGATGTTACATGGATATGACAGAGGGATGAAATTTTCAAGAAATGGCCGCCTTCGAGAGGCCATCCCTGATTCTTTTGCAGGTCATGCGAAAAGTATTTTACTTGTATGCGGACAGGTTAAAAGAAGTGTTAATTACGGCATAAAATGCTCACTATCGTCCCCTTGCCCTGCGTGCTTTCTATCTTCATTTCCCAGCCGTGCGCCTTTACAAGATGCTTCACAATCGCAAGTCCCAATCCGGTTCCGCCGAGTTCTCTTGAGCGGGAGCTGTCAACTCTATAAAACCTTTCACCAAGACGGGACAGATGCTTTTGTGGAATGCCTATGCCGGTATCCTCGACCAAAATTTCTACGAAATTTTGGAGTTTTGAGTTTGGAGTTTTGAGTCCTGAGATTAAATCTTTTTCACTCCAAACTCCTGACTCCAAACTCCTGACTCTTACCGTTACTCCACCCGTTTCTGTAAATTTTATCCCGTTATCCACAAGATTAAGAAGTATCTGGGTCAGACGATTTCTGTCCGTCTTTATCTCGCCAAGATTTTCAGGTATCTCCTTTTTCAGATAAATGCCCTTTACCTCAGCCTTGTCCCGCAAGGTAGTAAAGACTGTATCAATAACATCGTCAAGACTGACTGCTGTTTTCTCTATCTTTATATCGCCGAATTCTATTCTTGAAAGCGTAAGCAGGTCTTCAACGAGCGAATTCAGGCGTTCGCTGTGATTTTTTATTGCCTGTAAAAACCTCGAGGCATTCTCCTTATCATCAATTGCGCCTCCAAGCAATGTCTCGGCAAATCCCTTTATTGCCGTAATGGGAGTTTTTATTTCATGAGATACATTTGCCACAAAATCCTTTCTCACATCCTCAAGCTGCTTAAGCCTTGTAA
>JAHILQ010000296.1 GCA_018896985.1 Nitrospinota bacterium | reverse complement strand
TAACGAGAGCCCTGTACCACTGCCCAATCCAGATAATTTAGAAGAGGATTTAAAAAAACTAAAGTTATGGAGAGAAGAGTTTGAAAAACGATAAGCTTAGTTTTAGTTATAAAGAATGGCTATCAATCCTTCAGCTATCCTTCAAAAACTCTGGAATTAGGATGTATGCAATATGAAAAAATCTAAACGCTACGATACTTCGCATCTTATAGAAGACCAGGCTGAACCCGGCTCTCGTGGCAGGGTGCTCAGAAACAAGCTCGGCATAAAAAGCAAGCGTGAAATGGACAGGCGCGAGAAAGCGGAACAAATGCGAACTATTGAAGAATTGACGAGCATTTTTGCCGTTGACTATCGGTTCACGGCTTCAGGCATATGTAAAATTCACAAAGTATGGCTGGGCGACATTTACGAATGGGCAGGGAAATACCGGCAAGTGAAGATGAGCAAGGGTGACTTTTCTTTTGCATTTCCTGAACAGATTCCAAAATTGATGGCAGACCTTGATAAAGGTCCGCTCTGTGAATTTACCCCTTGCCGTTTTAAAACTCTTGAGGAAGTAATAAAAGCTCTGGCAATTGTCCATACGGAATTGGTGCTGATACATCCTTTTCGTGAGGGCAATGGTAGGGTAGCAAGGATGCTGGCTACTTTAATGGCTCTGCAAGCAGGATTGCCGCCTCTGGATTTCAGGGATATGATTGGCAGGGGAATGACGGAATATATTAAAGCAATTCAGACGGGTATGGAGAGAAACTATGAGCCGATGGAAAAGGTATTTGCGGCTGTTATTCGTAAGACGCTAAGGACTCGTGGACGGCCATAACAGCTTTCATTTTTTTCTCCATCTTTTTGGAGAGTTTAGGGTATTTTGTAATAACCCCTTCAACTGCTGTTGAAGAAGAGACGGATTGATAGAGCAAGGCTTTGCCAAGCTCAGGGTTTTTTAAATACGGATTGGTTTCTTTCAGAGATTTTTTAAGCATGGTTGATTTTATCATATAATGTGAGTACAAAGAAAGGTTAAAAATATGAGCCCGGCACAAATCGTTCAAAAACTCTGGAATTACTGCAATGTCCTCCGCGACGATGGCATGAGTTACGGGGATTATGTTGAGCAACTCACATATCTCCTGTTCCTCAAGATGGCTGATGAACGTTCAAAGCCGCCGTATAATCAAAAAAGTTCAATCCCATCCGGTTATGACTGGCAGAGCCTTCTTAAAAAAGACGGCGATGACCTTTTTGACCATTACCGGCATATCCTTGAAAAACTCGGGCAGGGCAAAAGGCTTTTGGGTTTAATTTTCGGAAAGGCACAAAATAAGTTTCAGGACCCTGCTAAACTTCGCCGCCTTATTGTTGATTTGATTGACAAAGAAAACTGGTCTTCAATGAGCGCAGATGTTAAGGGCGACGCTTATGAGGGTCTTCTTGAAAAGAACGCACAGGATACAAAATCAGGCGCAGGGCAGTATTTCACTCCGCGCCCATTAATACAGGCGATGGTTGATGTTATGGCTCCAAAGCCGATGGAGACTATATGCGACCCTGCCTGCGGGACAGGCGGCTTTTTGCTCGCTGCCCATGATTATGTAGCAAGGCATTACAAACTCACAAAAGACCAGAAACGCTTCCTTGATGAAAAAGCTCTTCGGGGATGGGAACTTGTCCAGAACACAGCAAGGCTCTGCGCCATGAACATGATGCTGCATGGTATTGGCGGTGATTCAATGCCTATTGCAGTTTCAGACTCTCTCGCAAGCCACCCCGGAGAATATTTTGAGATGGTATTGACCAATCCGCCATTCGGCAAAAAGTCCAGCACAACTATTGTCGCAGAGGATGGCAAGGTTACGAAGGAAAAAGAGACGGTTGAGAGGGATGATTTTTGGGCAACGACCTCAAATAAACAGCTTAATTTTGTCCAGCATGTGAAATCCCTGCTCAAGCAGCACGGCAGAGCAGCTATGGTTATTCCTGACAATGTGCTCTTTGAAGGTGGAGCAGGAGAGACAATCAGGCGGAAACTCCTCCATGAATGTGATGTGCATACGCTCTTAAGGCTTCCGACAGGTCTTTTTTATGCGCAGGGAGTAAAGGCAAATGTCGTCTTCTTTGACAGAAAGCCGGCCGCAGAAACACCATGGACTAAAAAGTTATGGATTTATGACTTCAGGACTAACAAGGACTTTACCCTGAAGACAAATCCTTTAAAGAGAAGCGACCTTGATGAGTTTGTCAAATGCTATAACCCTGAAAACCGTCATAACAGAAAACCGACATGGTCTGAGGAAAACCCTGACGGACGCTGGAGGGCATTT
>JAHILQ010000216.1 GCA_018896985.1 Nitrospinota bacterium | reverse complement strand
GCATATTACCTCTCTTTTCTCTGATATATTAATCTATATATTAAAGTATTGGCATATATTGTCAAGCATATATTGTTGACAGCGGCAGTTTTCATGCTTTTCCCTGCTTTAGACTTTTGCCGCGCTAATCTTTTATAATTACTAACTATGCTTGAAGATAAAATCCTGGTATTAGATTTTGGCTCACAGTATACCCAGCTTATTGCAAGACGGGTGAGAGAGAACAGCGTCTATTCTGAGATATTCCCGTATAACGCACCCTTTAAAAAAATATTGGATTTTAAGCCGAAGGGCATTATCCTTTCAGGTGGGCCTTCAAGCGTCTATAGTAAGGGTTCGCCCATACCTGATATAAAGGTATTTGACCTTGGCATTCCAATCCTCGGCATATGTTACGGAATGCAGCTTATGGCTCATCTGCTTGGAGGCAGGGTTGCAAAAGCTGCAAAAAGGGAATATGGCAGGGCGGAGTTGTTTATAGATGATGACTCGGATTTGTTTGAAGGAATCAGCTCAAAATTCAAAATTCAAAATTCAAAATTCAAAACTGTCGTATGGATGAGCCACGGAGACAGGATAGAGAAATATCCCAAAGGTTTTATATCAATAGCGCATACAGAAAATTCTCCGGTGGCGGCAATGGCTGATAAAAAGAAAAACTTCTATGCGCTTCAGTTTCATCCCGAAGTTGTCCACACAGAGAAAGGCAGGGAGATAATAAAGAATTTTATTTTTAATATATGCGGCACTAACCTAACATGGACAATGAAATCCTTTATAGAGACTGCAAAGCATGAGATAAAGGAAAAGGTGGGGAATCAAAGAGTCGTATGCGGAATAAGCGGAGGCGTTGACTCTTCTGTCACTGCTGTGCTTGTTCATGAGGCAATAGGCGATGCGCTCACTTGCATTTTTGTTGACAACGGTGTTTTAAGGGAGGACGAGGCGAAAAAAGTTGAAAACATGCTGAAGAAAAGTTTTCATATGAAGATAAAATACGTTGATGCCTCTGAAAGATTCCTGAAAAAACTCAAAGGCGTAAAAGACCCGGAAAGAAAGAGGAAGATTATCGGCAATGAGTTTATAAGAGTCTTTGAAGATGAGGCAATGAAGATAAAAAATGTTTCATTCCTTGCTCAGGGGACATTATATCCGGATGTCATTGAGAGCACATCATTCAAAGGCCCTTCAGCAACAATAAAAAGCCATCACAATGTAGGCGGGCTACTCAAAAAGATGAAGCTTAAACTGATTGAGCCTCTGAGGGAATTGTTTAAAGACGAGGTCAGAGTCCTAGGGCATGAATTAGGGATGCCGGATGAGACTATAAACCGCCATCCGTTCCCCGGGCCCGGTCTTGCGATAAGATGCATCAGTAATGTCACAAAAGAACGGCTTGCTATTTTAAGAAAGGCTGATGTGATAGTTCTGGATGAGATAAAAAAGGCAGGGCTTTACGGGAAAATCTGGCAGGCATTTGCAGTCCTCCTCCCTGTAAAAAGCGTCGGCGTAATGGGAGATGAAAGAACGTATGACAATGTAATCGCTGTCCGGGCTGTTACGAGCGTTGACGGAATGACAGCTGACTGGGCGCAGATTCCCTATGAAGTTCTGGGACGGATATCAAACCGCATTATCAATGAAGTAAAGGGCGTAAACAGGGTTGTGTATGACATAAGCTCAAAACCACCAAGCACAATTGAATGGGAATGAAATCTTACAGTGCAAATAGTGTTATAATAGGTGTATTAATTGTTTTGAGGGAGGTAAAGTATGAGCCATAGAATCGCTGAAGCTATCATAGAAAATGGCCGGATAAAATATATAGACAAAAAGTTGCCGCCCAAAAAACTTAAGGTCCATATTATCTACGATGATGAAAAAGCAATCTCTGCTAATAAGATAACAAAAATAATGAAGGAAACTTTTGGGGTATATAAAGATATGAAATTTGATGCGGATATGGAATCAAAAAGAATAAGACAGGAATGGGAGCGTAAGTTTGACCAGTGAGTATCTTTTAGATACAAATATTCTGATTTATTACACTAAAGGCTGCCATGATATAAAAAGTTTTATAGACAACCTCGCATTACGGCACGCACTGAAAATTTCCATTCTTACAAAGGTCGAATTTCTCGGATGGGATAAACATACCCCTGAAGGTTTTGAAAAGTGCAAAGGACTTATTGAGACAGCTACTATTTATTCGGTTGATGAAAATATTGCAAATAAAGCAATTGAGTTAAAAAGGGACACAAAGATTAGGCTCGCCGATGCTGTAATCGCTGCTACGGCAATTCTGAACAAATTAAAGCTGGTCACAAGAAATACCGAAGATTTCAAGAATGTGGACGAACTTGAGGTCATAAATATTTTTAAGTGAGAAAAAAAGATAATAGTTCATGGACATAAAGACCTATCTCAAAGAGAAAAAGGAACTTGTAGATTTATTTCTTAAAGAATACTTTTCTCCGAATTTTGTTCCGCCAGTCCTAAAAGACTCCATCACTTATTCCCTGTCTGCAGGCGGGAAGAGGATAAGGCCAATCCTCTGCCTTGCTGCGCATGAGGCGTGCGATGGAGATTCCGAGGACATACTTGCCTTTGCATCTTCAATAGAACTCATTCACACATATTCATTGATACACGACGACCTTCCTGCAATGGACAATGATGATTTAAGGCGCGGCAAGCCGACAAACCACAAGGTATTTGGAGAGGGTATGGCGATACTTGCCGGAGACGGCCTTCTTACAGAGGCGTTTTATATGATGGCGAATTCGCTCTCAAACAGAAACATCAAAAACACGGCATTGATAAGGGCCATAAAAGAAATCGCCTTCACAGCAGGCATTCATGGAATGGCCGGGGGCCAGGCGCAGGATCTGCTCTCGGAGAATGCAGAGCCTGACAAAGAGACGCTCTCTTTTATTCACAGGCACAAAACAGGAGCGCTTATATCAGGCTCTTTAAGGGCAGGCGCAATCCTTGCAAATTGCAGCAAGCCTTCCCTTAATGCAATCACAAGATATGGAGAGAACATCGGGCTTGCCTTTCAGATTATAGATGATATACTTGATATAGAGGGCAGCACGGATGAACTCGGCAAGACCACTGGCTCTGATGCAAGAAAAAAGAAGATGACTTATCCCTCAATATACGGCCTTGAATCTTCCAAGAAAAAGGCTGAAGAACTGGTGGCAGAGGCAGTCTTTTCCATTAAAGACTTCTCCGCTAAGGCAGCGCCTTTAAGGGAGATTGCCGGATACATGCTTGAGAGAAGAAGTTGAAACTTATAGAAAAAATAAAATCCCCTGATGACCTGAAAGCCCTGCCGGTTGAGGAACTGAGCAAACTAGCCGAAGAGTTGAGGGAGATAATAGTAGAACGCATATCAATTAACGGCGGACATCTCGCATCAAACCTCGGCGCTGTAGAGCTTACACTGGCGCTTCATTATGTATTCAATTCACCTGCTGACAAGATTGTATGGGACGTAGGGCACCAGTCATACACGCATAAACTTATCACAGGGAGATATGAAAAATTTGAAACCATCAGAAAGTATAAGGGCATTTCCGGGTTTCCTAAGATAGATGAGAGCGTTCACGATGCCTTTGGAACAGGTCACAGCTCAACATCAATATCAGCAGCATTAGGAATCATAGAGGCGCGTGACTTAATTAAAAAATTCAATATTCAATATTCAATATTCAATATTCCAGATAAGGTGATAGCTGTTATAGGCGACGGCGCTATGACTTCCGGGCTTGCCTTTGAGGGGCTGAACCACGCCGGACATCTGAAAAAAGACCTTATCGTAGTGCTGAATGACAATGAGATGTCAATTTCAAAAAACGTAGGCGCTCTCTCTGCGTATTTAAACAGGATACTTACAGGAGACCTCTATCAGCGATTTAAAAAGGAAACAAAATCTTTTCTTGAGGGCATTCCAAAGCTTGGAGGGCCGGTTACAAAGATTGCCCAGAAGGCAGAAGAAACCCTGAAAGGGCTATTCCTTCCGGGAATATTGTTTGAAGAACTCGGGATTAATTATGTAGGCCCCATAGACGGACATGACATCAAACTGCTGATAGAGACCTTCAGGAATATTAAAAACTCGACAGAGCCGACTTTAGTCCATGTCATTACCAAAAAAGGCAAGGGATATGAGTTCTCTGAAAAAGACCCCTGCATATTTCACGGGGTAGGGCCGTTTGAAATAGAAACCGGGTATTCTATAAGCGATAAAGATGCGCTTTCATACAGTGAAATATTCGGCAGGGCAATTACTGAGCTTGCCGCAAACGACAAAAGAGTCATTGCCATCTCAGCGGCAATGAGAGAAGGCACAGGGCTTGAATGTTTTGCAAAAAGATTCCCTGACAGATTTTATGACGTTGGCATAGCAGAGCCTCACGCAGTAACATTCGCCGCAGGGCTCGCCGTACAGGGATTGAGGCCTGTAGTTGCAATATATTCCACTTTTCTTCAGCGGGGCTATGATGAGATAATCCATGATGTCTGCCTCCAGAATCTGCCTGTTGTCTTTGCAATTGACAGGGCAGGCATAGTCGGTGAGGACGGCCCGACGCATCAGGGAGTTTTTGACATTTCTTATTTAAGGCATATTCCTAATCTTACTGTCATGGCGCCAAAGGATGCTATGGAACTAAAAGCCATGCTTGAACTCGCTTTAAAACACAACGGGCCATCGGCAATAAGATACCCGAGAGGGAAAGTAATTTCAAATTTCAAATTTCAAATTTCAAATTCTGAACTGGAAATGGGGAAGGCTGAAATTTTAAAAGAAGGCTCTGACATGGCATTGATAGCCATAGGCAATGCTGTCCATCCTGCGCTTGCCGCAGCAGAGAGGCTTGGAAAAGAGGGGATAAAGGCATCAGTAATAAATGCAAGATTCATAAAACCGCTTGATAAGGAACTCATATCTTCAATGGCAAAAAATATAAAGCGGATAATAACAATTGAAGAGAACATGATTGCCGGAGGTTTCGGAAGCGCAGTCCTTGAATATCTGAACAGCATGGATATTCCTGATATAAAGATTAAAATCCTCGGCATACCCGATGAATTTGTAGAGCAGGGTTCGCAGGCTATATTGAGGAAGAAGTACGGAATTGATGAAGAAGGGATTTATCAGGCCTGCAAGGCATTTCTCGCCACACTCACATCAGTC
>JAHILQ010000215.1 GCA_018896985.1 Nitrospinota bacterium | reverse complement strand
TCTTTCACCTCACTAAGGAAATCTAAGATATCGGCTTTTGAGAAGGAGTCAAGCCCTTTGTTTTTTGAAGTCAGAAGTTTTTGAAACAGCCCAATGTCTCTCGAATACGCTTCAACCGTGTTTTGAGACAGCCCTCTTTCCACTGACAGGTATATAAGGAAATCTTTTAATATCTTCACAGATACCGCTCCTCCATTGAAAATACCTCTTTTACCCTCCCCCTCGCCCCCTCCCCTTGAGGGAGGGGGATGGGGGAGGGGTGATTTTCATCGCCCTTTGCTTTTCTTTGAGGCGTGTGTGTTTCCTCTTCCGTTGTCAAGTTATTCAAGCAGTCTCAAGTTGTAATTTTGTTAGTCAACGCCTGTATAAAAAAGTGGGGAATGTTTATATATCCAGATATTTTTCAAGCTCCCATTCTGTTACCTGCATCTTGAATTCATTCCACTCTTTTGTCTTGATGTGAATGTACCTATTGTAGAGGTGCTTCCCCAATACATCATGGATCAACTTATCGCTTTTCAGTTCGTTTATTGCCTCGTAAAGCGAGGATGGAAGAGTATCTATATTTTTTGATGCCAGTTTCTCCTCATTAAACTTATATAAGTCTTCCTCAACAGGCTCTGATAGTTTTAGGTTTTTCTCTATGCCATTTAGCCCCGATGCCAGCATCGCAGCAAATGCCAGATATGGATTGCATGCAGGGTCAGGACACCTTAGCTCAATTCGCGCCGAATTAGGTTTATCCTCAAACCAGTGAGGAACTCTGATAAGTGAAGACCTGTTTGTCCTTGCCCATGAAATGTACACTGGGGCTTCAAATCCTGTTACAAGTCTTTTATACGAATTGACTGTTGGGCATAAGACCGCTGTCATGCCCTTGATGTGATTCAATTGCCCTGCAATAAAATTATATGCTGCCTTTGAAAGTTTATACTTATCTTTTAGGGCATAAAATGCATTTTTCTTTGTCCTTATATTGAAAAGACTCTGATGAACATGCATGCCTGAACCAGACATTCCCATAATCGGCTTTGGCATAAAAGATACTCTTAATCCATGTTTCTGGGCAATAGCCTTAATTGTGAATCTTAATGTGAGCAGTCTATCGGCTGTAGTAAGGGCATTTCCGTATCTGAAGTCTACTTCGTACTGCCCAGGCGCTACCTCATGATGACAGGCTTCAACATCTATGCCAAACGTCTCAAGGGCAGCAGTTATCTCCCTCATTATGGTATGGGACTCGTCAGCGGCAAGATCAAAATATCCCTTGCTGTCCATGGGCAATAGTTTTTCAGACGCTGTCAACTCTTTTCTGTAAATTCTTTTAAAGGCTTTATTCTCAATGGTTTTCATGGTTTCTAATTAAGCTGCAATCCTGTCAAGTTTTGATGCCTTTATCCCTGCAAGGATTGCCCTTGCCTCATTTGTCATATCAACTCCATGCCACCTCAGTTCCTTCATCTGCCACCATACCATTGTTAATGCCCGCTCCTCATCTTTGAATCTCCCAATCCCTCTTACTCTTCTTCTCACCTCCAGAAAACTCCTCTCCACCGCATTGGTTGTCCTTATCCTTTTCCAATGCTGGTAAGGATATTTGTAATATGTCAGACATAACTCTATGTCCTCCTGTAAACATTCCAATGCAGAGGGATATTTCTTGCCCCAATCTCTTTTAAACATCTCTATCGCTTCTTTTGCATGGTCGTATGTAGAGGCATAGAATATCTTCCTTAGGGAATCCTTGACCTTTGCCCTGTCTTCTTTAAGAACTTTATTCAAAACATTCTCTGTCCTGTGTTTTGTGCATCTCTGAATGTCAGAACCGGGAAATACTTCCTTCACTGCTTTTCCAAGACCGGGACAGCCGTCAATCACTGTTAACAACGGATCACTCAGTCCCCTTTTTATCATGTCTTCAAGGAAGCCCTTCCATGCACTGTAGGATTCCTGGTTGCCAAGAGATATACTTATAAATTTACGACTTCCATCTTCTAAATATGCCCATGCTACCAGTACTGCTTCTTTTTCTTTTGTCCCTGCTCTCACCCCAAGCCTAATACCATCAAGGATTAAATATGTTATCTTCAATGTGGAAAGGTCTCTCTTCTTCCACTTATTGAATTCTTCTACTATCTTTTCTGTTATCCTTATTACGTTCTGATGGCTAAGTCCCTTTTTGCCCAAAAGTTTCGCTACCGATTTCTTCACTTTCCTTGTAGATAAACCATTCATGTACAGCAATGGTATTACATCCTGTACCTCTTTCATCTGTGTAACACGAGGTGGTAGTAGCTCTGAATGAAATGGACTTCCCGCATCCCTTGCCTGTGGCATCCCTATTTCTATGTCTCCACAGCCAATCTTTATTGTCCTCGGCTTTACTCCACTTCTTGAGCCTTCCTGCCCATTCCGCCTCTCATAATAGTCTCTCCCAAGAAATGCCGTAAGTTCCTCCTGCACTGCTACCTCAAGCATCATCCTTGCCCCTATCTTTGCCAGCTCTATTAACGGCTGCCTTCCCTTAAACTCCTCAAGATGTTTCTCAATGACTTTTTCCGACTTCTTTGATAAACTCTTTCTCATGGGTATAGTTCTCCTTTCTCCCTTTTAAGGAGTTGTTTAACCTATTGAGAATTATACCCTTTTTTGAATTTACAGAAGACATGTTACACTGTCCCTGAGGGTTTGCTTTGAACGTCTGACTGTGCGCTTCTTTTTCTAGTATCCAGTATGCAACAGTGCCGAGATCATAAAGCCTCGGGCACATATAGGTAAAAAATTTATAGGTATCATTTTCGTTGCCCCACAAATCCTGCATGCCTGT
>JAHILQ010000214.1 GCA_018896985.1 Nitrospinota bacterium | reverse complement strand
GCATTTGCAAGCGTCTTTCTCCTCTGGGAAAAGGCGGTCTTAACCACTCTGAAGAAAAACTTCTCATCCTTAACCTCAACCGCAGGCGATTTTCTTATCTTCATATGAATCAGGGCAGAATCAACCTTTGGCACAGGCCTGAACGCGCCTTTAGGAATTATAAACTTTAATTCAGGAATAGCATAATACTGAATCATGATAGAAAGAACGCCATAGTCTTTAGTGCCGGGTTGAGCCGCTATTCTCTTTGCAACCTCTCTCTGAACAGTGAGCGTCATGGATATGAGATTCCCTCTGCTCTCAATAAGCCTGAATATTATTGGAGTAGTGATGTAATAAGGAATGTTTGCAACTACCTTGAATTCAGGAAGGTCTTCATATGGGTATCTGAGGGCATTTCCATGTACTAATTCAATATCCTTATCAACCTCATCTTGCCTGAATTTCTCGTAGAGTTCCCTGTCCAGTTCTATTGCTATTACCCTCTTTGCCTTTTCTGCAAGCAAACAAGTAAGCCTGCCGTGGCCGGGACCTATCTCAACAACCGTATCTTCGGATGATATTCCCGCGGCATGTACAATCCTCCTGAGTATGGAGGGATCGTAAAGAAAATTCTGGCCAAGATGTTTTTTGGGTTTCATGATTTAATTATACCAGAAGAAATCTTGGTTCTTATCTCACATAAACCCCGTAAATACTGTATATAAAATGTCCTTTGACAGTGAGTTCTTCTTCTTTCCAATCCTCAGGCAGCGGCCAGTAAGGCGCTGCATCTTTAAGCGCCTTCATAGCTGCTTCATCAAGGCTTCTGTATCCTGATGTCCTGACCAGTTCCACCTTGCTTAGACTCCCGTTCTTTTTAATCGCAAACGTTAAATAGAGGTCTCCGTAAATCCCACGCATTGCTGCGTCTGAGGGATACTGCCATATGCCTTCAATCTTATCTTTAAGCCTCATCATGTAGCCGTCATATCTAAATCCCTTAACATCAAATGAGATACTGCTCTTCGCCTTTTGATCCTCTGTCTTCTTTGCGATATTCTGTCCTGCTTCCCTTGCGCTCTGACTTAGGGAGAAACCCTTGCCTTTATTCATCTCTATATCTTCTCTTTTGCCGGGAAATTGCAAGCCTGTGCCCGGCGGTATGCCTGATTGCGAACTTTTCAAATCTTCTGATCCATTGCTCATTGAGCCTGACGGCGCTGTTGTATGAGCAGGGGCTTCCTGACTCTTAGCGCCCTGTTGTAGACTCGACTCTACGAGCGGGCTCTTTGAACTGGTGGATGGGGCAGAGGGGATAGAAGGCTTCTTTGAGGAGCGGGGCAAGGATACGGATTTCCCCGAAGGGACAGGCGGCAGTATGACTTTCGGACTTTTATGCGTTGTATCCCCGCCTTCCAGCCCGATATCCTCTGCTGTAACAAGCCTCGCAAAGAATGGCTTGCCCTTTTGTTCTTTAGCAACAGGCGCTATAAAGAGAAGAGACATTGCAAGCAGGTGAATTATCAGAGAGTATGATATGAATCTTTTCTGTATCAATTTAAAACTTTTCTGAAAAAGTTTGCAAAAGAGATTAGCTTCCTTCCATCAGAAGACTTTTCAAGCCAGAGCTTCATCGTAGCTGCCTGAATCTCATGTCTTCTGCAAAGGGAAACAAGTTTCTCGGCAGAATTGTCATCCCTCAGAAAATAATCGCAGAGCTTTCTCATGATCATAAACCTGCTGTTAAACCTCTTACGCCACAGCTTCTTATAATCAGAGGGTTTTCCTGCTATTATTGCCATCGCTGCAAACTCCCCAGCCTTCATCGCATAGTATATACCCTCATATGTAAGCGGCATTACCTGCCCTGCCGCATCGCCGATAAAGAGTATATTATCTTTATTATATAACTCTCCGCTCCATAATGGCACCTTGTATATCCTTGTTGCAGTACTATCAGCATTCAAACCCCTTCTTCCAAAGAATGCCTTGAGCATGCCTTTCAACTCTCCGGGGTCAGAACTGCCGGTGCCTGCTGATATACCTTCAGCCTCAGGAAAGATCCATGAATATGACTTGCGGGCATGTGATTCGCCAAACCAGAACTCACACGTATCGGCATTGTCATTTTTTATCTTCGTGGTGAGCGTATATACAGCAGAAGACAGCTTCAACCCGAGCGCAAGCCTTACCCTTGAATTTACGCCATCAGCAGCTATAAGGTAGTCAGTTCTTATTTGCTCTTCTTTGCCGTTAATATTTACCCTCGCAGTTATCTGCTTACCCGCCTCCTCAAAATGATTGAACCCGGCCTCGATTAACTGCGCCCCTTTAACTTTTGCGTCCTCCCTCAATAGAGAATCAAATTCACCCCTTTTGACTATGGCAATAAAACCGCCCTCAAGCCTAATATCAACAGCATTATTCAGAGGAGATACCAACTTAATATTTTTGACATCTTTTTTGATAATATTTCTGGGTATGCCTAATTCATCAAAGGCAGCATCAGGGATTCCGCCGCCGCAGGGTTTGACAAAAGAAAAATTCCTTTCAAGCAGGATTGTGTCTATTCCTTCTTTTGCAAGGAAACGGGCTGCTGTTGAACCTGCAGGCCCCCCGCCTATGATAAGAACTTTAGTCCTCAGCACCGCAACCCCGTTAGGCGTGAAACGTAAGGCGTAAGAAAGAATTTAAATTTGGGTATTTCACCTTAAAATCTCCCCTAACCCCCCCTTTAGCAAAGGGGGGCAAGGGGGGATTTTTATTCCCCTTTGTGTTGCTTTACAACATGTGTGTTTCATCCACGTCTTACGCCTCACGTTTCACGGCCTTTAAAATCCAGGAGGAAATGGGCAGTGAATCCTTGCCCTTTTTATTCCTGAAGAGCCGCTAAGGAAATATGCAGCTATCTTAAAAAAGAATTCTCCGACAGAGCCCGATATTGTGCCGTCCCTGTTTTCACCCCAGTTAAGGGTTTTTTCATTGTTATTTATGGCAACTATCAGATATACCTGCCCATCTTTCATCTCTTTGATGTCTTCGTCGCTTGGTATAGGCAGCCCTTTTGTTACACCGAACTGGGTATGAGAATGGAAGTCGCCTATGATCTGAAGCCTGTCAAATTTCTCTAATATAGGCTCTATCTTCTTATGATTCTTGTGCTGGAAGGTAACTCCCTTATGTTTCCTTCTTGCCGTCTGAAAACTGAATGCATGTTCAACTATAAATCTGCCTTCAGGTTTATATCCGAGAAGAAAGCCCAGGCTCTCCCTCTTGTATACCTCGGCAGAGCTTAACAAAAGGTCTATAAATGCATTCTCGGATAAATAAACCCTCATTTCTTGACCTCGTGATCAGGCAATCTTACGCTGAGCACAGGACACGGCGCGTCTCTTACCACCTTTTCTGCGGTGCTTCCGAACATAACCCTGTCAAGTCCCTTTCTGCCATGCGTGCCTATAACTATAAGGTCCGCCTTATTCTCTCTGGCAAATTTTAAAATCTCCTCGTATGGCCTCCCCTTTACAACAATACGTTCAATGTCCTTTATCCCTCTAAATTCTTCAAGACCATACCTGTCCATCTCTTTTGCCGCATTTTTCTCAATATCCCTGTACAACTCGTCCAGCGACACATGAGGCACATACCACCCCGTTGCCTTAGCTATGTCCTGAATAACATGAAGCAGATAAAGTTTTGCGCCATAATGCTTTACCATATCAGCCGCATAAGGCAGGGCATTATCCGAGCCCTCTGAAAAGTCCGTAGGAAAAAGAATCCTCTTAACGTTCATATCACGCCTCCCTTAAATATTTAGCTGCATCCTCAGGGGATGTTGTTACCACATAGAAACCCGAGCCCCACTCAAAACCGCTTGCTCTCGTAAGTCTCGGCATTACCTCCATATGCCAGTGAAAATCTTCTCCGAGCGTATGCCAGTGATTACGCCTCGGTATCATGTTCGGCGCTGTGTGTATAACATAATTATACGGTGGATTTTTCAGTATAGTCCCGAGTTTTTTCATCATAGCTGACAGCATCAAACCAAGGTCTTCAATCTCCTCTGAGTTTATCTCCTGAAACGCGCAGGAATGCCTTTTCGGAATTATACGGAATTCAAATGAAGAAATCTGGGCATAAGGGCAAAAGGCAATGAATTTTTTCGTCTCGAAGATTACCCTCTGGCCATACCGCAGTTCTTCCCTTATTATATCGCAGAATACACACCGATCTTTATAAGAGTAATACTGCTTTGCGCCGTCAAGTTCTTCCTTTATGCGCCTCGGGATAATCGGCATTGCGATAATCTGAGAATGGGGATGAGAATAAACAGCGCCTGCTTCTCTGCCTGAATTTTTATATATCAGTACATATCTCAGCCTTAAATCTTTTTCAAGGTCACGAATCCTTTTCTTGTAAAGTGAAACTATCCTTACCATCTGTTCAAAGCCAATATCACCGTCTGCTTTATTATGCTCAGGCGTCTCTATGATAATTTCATTTGCGCCTATGCTGTTCATCCTATCGTACATGCCGACACCGCGCCTGCCGAGGTCGCCTTCCACATACAGTATTGGTTTAAAACTCGGGATTACCCTTGCCAGCCAGCCGGGCTCATTGGGAAGCGAACCATTTCCCCTGATTGCAGTTATTTCAGGAGTGGTTTCTTTTTCTCTGCCTGAACACAGAACGCACTCAGATTCTTTTGCCCCATCTTCAGGAAGATGATATTCCCCGGGTGCCATAGAATCCGACAGAACAGCAACCCATCTGTTCATCAAAGGGTCTTTTCTAAGTTCATGCATTATACACTCCTCCATGCCTGCTATCAGACAGGCTATAGATAAATCTAAGCCCTTTTAAGACAAGCGCAGGCTCAATATGGTCAACCTTCCTGAGAAACGGCACAATAAATTCAGCATTGCCTCCTGTTACAACTATCTTAAAGCTTTCCGCTTCCAGCTTTTCTGTCTCTGATATAATCCTTTCCACTGCCCCTGCTGTTCCGTATACTATGCCGGAACGAATGCATTCCTCAGTATCCTTTCCAAGAGGAGACATAGGCTTAGAAACTGTAACATCCGGCAATTGTGCTGTATCGCTGAAAAGGGATTTCCGCATAAGTCCCAGACCAGGCATAATTGCACCGCCCTTATATTTATTTCCGCTCCCTATGAAATTAAGCGTAGTCGCTGTGCCAAAATCAATTACCGCAACAGGAGCGCCAAACAGGGCACACGCGCCTGCGGCTGCCGCAATCCTGTCTGTCCCTAACTTTTCAGGCTCTTCTACCTGGAAATCAATACCTGTTTTCATCTTATGAGTTAATACCACAGGCTCTTTTTTGCTCAGAGCGCTGCAAGCCTTTTTAACGGCCTCCGTATGACTGGGCACCACAGAAGATATTATAATGCCTTCAGGCATTTTGTCTATATTTTCTTTTTTCATAAACCCCTTAATCATCCCTGCATACCCTGAAAAAGGAAGCAAAGGAATGGTCTTTATCTTCTGGATGACCAGAGACTCTCCTGTAAAAAAGCCTATATTTATTGAGGAGTTGCCAATGTCTATGGCGACAAGTTTCATCACTATTATACCTCAAAGAACAGTCATATTATACCCTAAATCAACCCGAAAAATGTAGTTAGATACCTATTGCATCACATAATAATCTATACGAAATAATATTGACATGCCCGAAAACAATACGTATACTACACGTATATAGAATGGAGGATTTTAATGCAAAAGAAATTGACAATAACCATAGATGAAGAAGTTTATGCGGGACTTCATAAGACCATTGGCCCTCGCAAAATCAGCAAATTTGTTGAGGAATTGGTGCGGCCGCATGTAGTGCGCCCAAATCTGGAATTGGCTTACGCTCAAATGGCAAAAGACAAAAAGCGGGAAAAAGACGCCATAGAATGGGCAGAGACAACTTTTAAGGATATTGCTAATGAAAAGGGGTGAGGTTTGGTGGGTTAATTTTGACCCTTCCATTGGCGGAGAAATAAGAAAAAAACGCCCCGCTGTCATCGTTAGCAATGACGCGTCAAATAAGTTTCTCAATCGAGTTCAGGTTGTTCCTCTTACCAGCAAGACAGATCGTCTGTATCCGAGTGAATCGCTTGTTATATTTGACGGTAAAAAAAGTAAGGCAATGGCTGATCAACTGGCTACTGTGAGTAAGATACGGCTATTTAAACGTGTTGGCGTGCTTTCAGAAGAAGACATGCTGAGGATTGGCGAAACGATCAAAATACAATTAGATATTTACTGATTATGGAGGGTTGTCCTCTTGAAAATAGCCTATTTTGACTGTTCTTCGGGAATAAGCGGAGACATGTGTCTCGGCGCTCTCATTGATGCGGGTGTTCCTGTAAAAAAACTGGAGAATGAACTCAGGAAGCTTCGTGTTAAAGGCTACAGTCTCGAAGTTAAAAGGGTAAAACGTTCAGGGTTCGCGGCAACAAAAGCAGACGTAATAACAGGGGCAAGGGGCAAAGGGCAAGGGGCAAGAAGATGGAAAGATATAGAGCATCTGATTAAGAACTCTCAACTTTCAGATGAAATTAAAAAGAAAGGGCTGAGCATATTCAGAAGACTCCTTACAGCAGAGGCAAAAGTCCACGGCGAAACATTTAATACAGCGCACCTGCACGAACTCGGCGCTGTTGACTGCATGGTGGATATTTTCGGCACAGTTATCGGATTAAAACTTTTGGGCATAGAGAAAGTTTATTCGTCCGGCGTTAACACCGGAGGCGGCTCTGTCAGGACAAAACACGGGATACTGCCTGTGCCTGCGCCTGCAACAGCAGAGCTGTTAAAGGGCATCCCTGTTTATTCTGACAACCCGGACTATGAGCTGACCACTCCGACAGGCGCAGTCATATTAAAAGAAATCTCATCTTCCTTCGGAAGCACCCCT
>JAHILQ010000300.1 GCA_018896985.1 Nitrospinota bacterium | reverse complement strand
TTCCTGGGGTTTTTACATCGCTCAGTTTACATTTCTTGTCGGTGTGGCTGCTGGTGGTGTTATGGTGGTTCTGCCCAGATATCTGCACGATTATAAGGCATTCGGCAGAATTACGATTCTGGGAGAGTTTTTGGCCATTGCTGCAGTTACAATGTGTATATTGTTTATTATTGTAGATCTTGGGCAGCCGATGCGGATATTTAATGTTATGCTATACCCCACACCAAATTCCGTCCTTTTCTGGGATATGATCGTATTAAATGTGTACCTTTTGTTAAATATAGTTATCGGCTGGAATGTTCTTGAGGCTGAACGAAACAATATTCATTATGCGAAGTGGGTGAAACCATTGATAATTACATCGATCATATGGGCACCAGCCATACATACGGTTACGGCGTTTCTTTACTGTGGTTTGCCTGGAAGAGGATTCTGGCTTACCGCAATTCTTGCACCAAGATTTCTTGCCTCGGCTTTTGCTGCCGGTCCTGCATTGTTAATTTTGTTGTGCCTTATAATCAGAAAGTTTACTAAGTTTGATCCAGGAAGAGAGCAGATTCAATCTTTGGCCAAGATAGTTACTTACGCCATAATTATAAATGTATTTTTCCTTCTCTGTGAAGTATTTGTGGTATTTTACAGTAGAATACCGAGTCATATGTCTCACCTTCAATATCTTTTTGTCGGGTTTCATGGATATCATGCGCTAGTCCCATGGATGTGGACATCAATGGCTCTTATGGTTACAAGCATTGTTTTACTGGTAATCCCTGCTGCAAGAAAGCATGAGGGTGTACTTGCCTTTGCTTGCGCAATATTATTTATCGGTACATGGATTGATAAGGGCATGGGTATGATTTCAGGCGGTTTTGTACCCAACCCGCTTCATCGTGTTACTGAATATATGCCTACGCTGCCTGAAATCCTTATCACCCTTGGCGTATGGGCAACCGGATTTTTTGTATTAACAATTCTATTCAAGGTCGCTGTGGGCGTTAAGGAAGAAGTCTCAGGTGTAAAAGATACTTGTGAGAGTTGTTGAGCTTAATAAGTAGATATTAATAATAACTAAAAAATAAAGGGTTTATCCAGTAAAATTGGATAAGCCCTTTTGCTTTTTATACGAGACGAGATTTGCCGCAAAAGACATATAATCCGGATTTTTCGGCAAGGTATGCTATTGTAATGTTTAGCTGTGATGCAAGCTTAACAGCATTGGATGTGGGACGTGATATCGCAAGAATCACTGGGATACCGGCTCTTGCGGCTTTTTGGACAAGTTCGCAGCTTATTCGCGAAGAAAGAATTAAAAGAGAGGCTTTGCAGAGCGTGTCGTCTAAAAAGAGCTTGCCTATTGATTTGTCAAGGGCATTATGCCTGCCAACGTCTTCGGAAACAGATAATAGTTCAAAATCAGAGTTATAAAGAGCGGCCGCGTGAGATGAGCGTGTGATTTTTCGTAAAGGCTGAATTAAGGAAAGATTTTCAAGGCAGTTTAAAGCATTCCTGAAATCTAATTTAATATCATCTTTTTTTACAGGGTAAAATTTCTGGTAGTGATTTCCGATTATTTGTGAATAGCTAATATTAAATTCCTTTTGGGATGATAAAGAAAATTTCTCAAGCATTTGAATAATTTCACTTCTTCTTGATTTATTTAGTGAAACACTAATTTCATTTGCATCCGATTGATCTGAAAAAGACATCGATTCAATATCTTGCGGGTTATCCACAATACCTTCGGACAGACAAAAACCAGCGGCTATCGGCAGTTCGTCGCCAGGAGTTCGCATTATAATAGAATATAATCTGTCCTGTATAATTATTTTAAGAGGTTCTTCACTAATTAGCTTGTGAGGGGAAGAAGAGACGCTGTTTTTATCCATATAGACTGCTGAATGTTTTAAAAAATTATCCAAAATCTACCACCTTTTTATGAAACTCGAGTGCATATAAATAAATAATAAATAAGGTTCACGGTTAAACAGCAATGAAGAAATTAAGGCAATCAACCGTGAACCTAACAACATTAGTAGTTACCATGCTTTAATCATTAAAGAATGCATTTAAAAAAACCTTGAACCTTGAACCTTTGAACCCGTGAACTGTTACGTTTATATTTACTGTTAAATCAAAATGCAAATATATCTTGACAAAAATTATGAATAGAATAGATATTAATACTTTTAATTTTGAATATTATTGTAGTTTATCAGGGAGGATAATTTTATGTACGCTGTAG
>JAHILQ010000293.1 GCA_018896985.1 Nitrospinota bacterium | reverse complement strand
TCGCCTTCCACATTAAGTATTGGTTTAAAACTCGGGATTACCCTTGCCAGCCAGCCGGGCTCATTGGGAAGCGAACCATTTTCCCTGATTGCAGTTATTTCAGGAGGGGTTTCTTTTTCTCTGCCTGAACACAGAATGCATTCGGATTCTTTTGTCTCATCTTCCGGAAGATGATATTCCCCGGGCGCCATTGAGTCTGACATAACAGCAACCCATCTGTTCATCAAAGGGTCTTTTCTAAGTTCATGCATTATGCATTCCTCCTGTCAGACAGACTATAGATAAATCTAAGCCCTTTTAAGACAAGCGCCGGCTCAATATGGTCAACCTTCCTGAGAAACGGCGCAATAAATTCAGCATTGCCTCCTGTTACAACCACCTTAAAACTTTCTCCTTCTGCGTTCTCTGTCTCTGATACAATCCTTTCCACTGCCCCTGCTGTCCCGAACACTATGCCCGAACGAATGCATTCTGCCGTATCCTTTCCCATAGGAGAGAGCGGCTTAGAAACCGTAACATCCGGCAGTTGCGCTGTATCGCTGAAAAGGGAATTACGCATAAGTTCCAGACCCGGCATAATTGCACCGCCCTTATATTTATTTTCGCTTCCAATAAAATTAAGCGTAGTCGCTGTGCCAAAATCAATTACCGCAACAGGAGCGCCAAACAGGTCACATGCGCCTGCGGCTGCAGCGATTCTGTCTGTCCCTAACTTTTCAGGCTCTTTTATCTGAAAGTCTATGCCTGTCTTCATCTTGTGAGTCAATACCATAGGCTCTTTTTTGCTCAGAGCGCTGCATGCCTTTTTAACGGCCTCTGTATGACCGGGCACCACAGAAGATATTATAATGCCTTCAGGCATTTTGTCTATATCTTCCTTTTTCATAAACCCGCTAATCACCTTGGCATACCCTGAAAAAGGAAGCAAAGGAATGGTCTTTATCTTCTGGATAACCAGAGATTCTCCCATAAAAAACCCTATATTTATTGAGGAGTTGCCAATGTCTATGGCGACAAGTTTCATTTTCCTTATACCTCAAAAGGCAGTTATATTATACCCTGAATCAACCCAAAAAATGTAGGTAGATACCTATTGCATCACATAAGAATCTATACGAAATAATATTGACATGCCCGAAAACAATACGTATACTACACGTATATAGAACGGAGGATTTTAATGCAAAAAAAATTGACAATAACCATAGATGAAGAAGTTTATGCAGGACTTTATAAGACCATTGGCCCTCGCAAAATCAGCAAATTTGTTGAGGAATTGGTGCGGCCGCATGTAGTGCGCCCAAATCTGGAATTGGCTTACGCTCAAATGGCAAAAGACAAAAAGAGAGAAAAAGACGCCATAGAATGGGCAGAGATAACTTTTAAGGACATTGCTAATGAAAAGGGGTGAGGTTTGGTGGGTTAATTTTGATCCTTCCATTGGCGGAGAAATAAGAAAAAAACGCCCCGCTGTCATCGTCAGCAATGACGCGTCAAATAAGTTTCTCAATCGAGTTCAGGTTGTTCCTCTTACCAGCAAGACATATCGTCTGTATCCGAGTGAATCGCTTGTTATATTTGACGGTAAAGAAAGTAAGGCAATGGCTGATCAACTGGCTACTGTAAGCAAGATGCGGCTATTTAAACGTGTTGGCGTGCTTTCAGAAGAAGACATGCTGAGGATTGGCGAAACGATCAAAATACAATTAGATATTTACTGATGATGGAGGGTTGTCCTCTTGAAAATAGCCTATTTTGACTGTTCTTCCGGAATAAGCGGAGACATGTGTCTCGGCGCGCTCATTGATGCGGGTGTTCCTGTAACGAAACTTGAGGATGAACTCAGGAAGCTTCGTGTTAAAGGCTACGAACTCAAAGTTAAGAAGGTAAAGCGTTCGGGTTTTACGGCAACAAAAGCAGATGTTATCCAGAAGTTGAAAGTGAAAAGTAAGAAGTTGGAAGTGAGAAGTAAGAAGTTGGAAGTGAGAAGATGGAAAGATATAGAGCATCTGATTAAGAACTCTCAACTTTCAGATGGAATTAAAAAGAAGGGGCTGAGCATATTCAGAAGACTCTTTACAGCAGAGGCAAAAGTCCACGGCGAAACATTCGATGCTGCACATCTCCACGAACTTGGCGCTGTTGACTGCATAGTAGATATTTTCGGCACAGTTATCGGATTAAAACTTTTGGGCATAGAGAAAGTTTATTCATCCGGCGTTAACATCGGAGGCGGCTCTGTAAGGACAAAACACGGAATACTGCCTGTGCCTGCGCCTGCAACAGCAGAGCTGTTAAAGGGCATCCCTGTTTATTCTGACAACCCGGACTATGAGCTGACCACTCCGACAGGCGCAGTCATATTAAAAGAAATCTCATCTTCCTTCGGAAGCACCCCT
>JAHILQ010000213.1 GCA_018896985.1 Nitrospinota bacterium | reverse complement strand
TTCAAGAACTTCCCAGATAAATGCCCGCTTTGCGGAGGCTCAAAAAAGGAAGGGAAAACTACGTTTACTGTTGACTTAGGCTTTGGAGTGGTAGTAGTAAGAGACGTGCCAGCAACGGTATGCGCACAGTGCGGCGCAGACTGGATCGAAGATGCCATTTCTGTAAGGTTAGAAGGAATTGTGAACGAGGCGCGTAAGAGACATCATCTGGTTGAAGTTACAACGATGACCGCATAGCATATAGAAATGACGAAAAGAGAACTCGGTGAAAGAAACATCGGCATGACATTTAGAAGCATTGCCCCTACTGAATAAATCCGACAGGCACATTTTTTATCTGCTGCGGGAAGTCTGGAAGCCCGTGGCATTTCTTTAGTTGTGTTATAATCCAAACAGGGAGGTGTCCCATGCAGACAATATCTATAAAGAGCAGTTCTTCGGAAAAAATTATCCCCTTGCTAACCAATGCTTTGGACAGAGAAAAGCGTCTCATCGTGGGCAGCCTGAAAAAGATAAGTGAAAAAATAGATTCATTGGCAAAGTCCCTTTCTGTTGATATTGATAAGCTTGTGGCAGGCGAGGTGGAACATACCGAAGCAAATGATATGAAACTTGTAGAGCTTGAGGGAGAACTGAAAATTCTAAGACATCTTGAGGATGAACTTAAGGAACTTGAATCTCTTGAGATATGCAGATAAAGGATTATCTCGGTGAAATTCTCAGTAAAGTTGCGGCAAATCCTTATGTAGAATCACAAAACATTTCCTTTGAAGAACGCCCGCCGGATACCGCATATATAACAGGCATTATTACCTTTATTGACAGTTCCAGATTGCACATTAAGGAATTTGTTATTTTCAAAGCAGAAGCTGTAAATATTTTGATGTATGGATATAACTACTCATCTAAAGATGATAGGCTAATCTTCAGATATGATAACGCATTAGACCCCAAAGTTAGAGGAGTATCCACTTATCCCGAACATAAGCATACACCGGCCGGATTGCTTTCTGCCAGGAAGCCGACATTGGATGAAGTGCTAAGAGAAATCACTGAATCGATAACGCTGAGATAACTCAAAGCTGTTACAATTTTGTGATGGGAAAATGTTATAATTTCTCAGGCTGCGGGTGTAACTCAGTGGTAGAGTGTCAGCTTCCCAAGCTGAAGGTCGCGGGTTCGAATCCCGTCGCCCGCTCCATAAATAATTAATTCTTAACGCATTGATGTGCAAAACAGGTATGTTTTTTGCTTTACATGACGAAACCCGTGTGATAAAATTCAAGGTATGAAAAGGAAATCGCTGCTCGTTCTGTCTCTGCTTTCGCTATTGGCACTTTTTTTGCTTTTAGGCAATAGCAGGGAACTGGATAAGACTCTGCTGCTCAAAGGAGGTTCTTTTTTAGAGGGCTTGAAAATTGTCCATAAAAAAAATGGAACCAGTATGTGGACGCTCAATGCCAGCAGGGCAGATATTATAGAAGGCAGTGACAGGGTAAAACTTAACGACGTAGTTTTGAGGGTTGAAAATAAAGAAATGACAATATACTCGCCGGAGGGATTTTATAATATGGAAAGCAGAGACATGACTCTGAATGGAAAGATAAAGGCGGTTTCAAAGGGATATACAATTATAACCGAATCTGTTGAGTGGAACCAGTCTAAGGGGGAGATTAAGACGAAAGAGGCTGTGAAGATTGAGAGTAAGAAATTTAATGTTGAAGGAGTCGGCATGGAGGCTGATTCAGAACAGAAAGTGAGGATACTGAAAAATGTTAAGGCAACTTTTTACCGTTAGTGTCTTTATTAGTGTTGTTCTGGCAGGCAGTATATTTGCCGAGGAGAAAACAGAACAGATAAAAGGGCCGATAGTAATAACTTCACAGACACTTTTGTCGGATAATAAGGCTCGTACTGCCCTTTTTGAAGGCTCTGTCGTTGCAAAGACTGAAAATATGACGCTTTACTCCGATAAAATGCTTGTTTATTATGCGGAAGGAAGCGGAAATGTGACAAAGATAGAGGCAGAGGGCAGGGTAAAGCTCGTTAAGAAGGACCTTGTTGTTACATCAAAGGCTGCAAACTATTTCGCAGATGAGGAAAAGATCATCTTTACCGGTGAGCCCAAGGCAGTGGAAAAAGGCAATATTGTTACAGGGACAAAGATGACATACCTGATGAAAGAAGACCGTTCTTTTGTGGAGAACAGCAGGGTATTGCTTGAAAATAAAAAAGGAAAATAGATGCATATTCTTGAAGTAAAGGACATCACAAAGAACTACGGCAAGAGATGTGTTGTAAGAAATCTCAGCTTATACGTAACCACAGGCGAGATTGTCGGTCTGCTCGGGCCAAACGGAGCAGGTAAGACAACAACGTTTTATATGATTGTTGGAATGATAAAGCCTGAGAACGGCAGTATTTTCCTTGACGGTGAAGATATCGGTCAGCTCCCGATGTATCAGAAGGCACGCAGGGGAATAGGCTATCTCCCGCAGGAACCGTCCATATTCAGAAAACTTACAGTAAGGGATAATCTTAGGGCAGTGCTTGAGATAAAAGGTTATCCTGACGCAGATATTGCCGGCATGGTGGAGGACCTGCTTGATGAGTTCAATCTCAGAGGGTTTGCAGACAGGAATGGTTACAGGCTTTCAGGCGGGGAACGAAGAAGGACAGAGATAGCAAGGGCGCTTGCGCTGAAACCTACGTTTATACTTTTTGATGAACCATTTACAGGCATTGACCCGATTGCGGTAATAGAGCTTAAAAAAATGCTGACCTATCTTAAAAATAAAGGTCTCGGCATACTTATAACAGACCATAATGTAAGGGATACGCTTTCAATAACAGACAGGGCATACATAATAAATAACAGTGAAGTGCTTGCAGAGGGTGCGCCTGAAACGATAATCGCTAACCCTCAGGTAAAAGAGGCATATCTTGGAGAGGAATTCAGGCTTTAATGGCTCTTGAGCATAAATTAAGCCTTCGGCTTTCTCAAAAACTTATTCTTACCCCTCAACTCCAGCTTGCAATAAGGCTTTTGCAGATGCCCCAGCTTGAGCTGTCGCAAACTCTTGCGCAGGAACTCGTTGAGAATCCGTTTCTGGAAGATGTGCAGGATGAAAATACAGGTGAAGAATTTGCAGGAGAAGAGAGAGAGACTGCGGAGGCTGACAGGGAAACTGACGATGCAGAGTCTCCTCTTGAAAAGATGATATCAGGTTCAGCCGCCTTTAGTGTTGATGAATATTTTGAAGAGAGGAGCAGTGATGGAAGGGACCTTGGATATTTCGGGCAGGGAACGAATACGCCTGTTTCCTTTGAGCAGTTTGCAAGCAAAACT
>JAHILQ010000212.1 GCA_018896985.1 Nitrospinota bacterium | reverse complement strand
TATTGCAATGACAGGCAGCCTGAACTCAACCCTTGCAAAATCAGCAGATGTGCATCTTGATGTGTCTGTCAAAGAAGAGGCATGCCCTCTCGGAGTTGTGCCCACAGCATCAACAACAGCAGCGCTTGCAATGGGAGATGCCCTTGCTGTTGCCCTTCTTGTAAAGAGGGGCCTGAAGCAGGAAGATTTTGCATTCTTTCATCCAGGCGGGAATCTCGGGAAAAAGTTATTCATAAAAGTCAAAGACCTCATGCACACAGGAGACGCCCTTCCTTTTGTATCTCCGGAAACAGCAATGACAATGGCGGTTGTAGAAATATCCTCAAAACGGCTTGGAGTTGCGATTGTCAGTGATGCCGGCAAAAAGATTTTGGGTGTTTTAACTGACGGAGACATACGCAGGGGCATAGAAAAATGGGGCAAGGAATTCTTTGATATGAAGGCCGGAGATGTTATGACAAAAAATCCAAAGACAATATCCGAAGATGAGCTTGCAGTAAAGGCGCTCTCAATAATGGAAACCCACTCTATAACTTCCCTTGCAGTCCCTGATTCAGATGGAAAGGCAATCGGCGTAATCCATCTGCATGATATTTTAAAACAGGGGATTGCGTAGCAATAGTTAAGCAGGCTGTGGCTGCCTTTCAGCAATATTAAACTACCTTTGTAAAAGTGCAGGTGTTAGTGCGATATATAAGCCTCGTACAAGTTCTTACGCGGGGCTATCCGCTCCACTTCGTAGAGACTTCAGCCCCTATTCTGACAGACCCGTGAATCTTGCCGAAAAACAGCCACAGCCTGCTAAGAGGGGGTTTAAATAATCAAACTATATTTTAAATCAGGATTTTTTGATGCTTCTGAAAAAGCAGGTTCTCTCTCCTGTGTGGCATGCGCCTGCTCCGCGCTGGATTACTTTTACAAGCAGGGTGTCTTCATCGCAGTCATAAAGGATCTCTTTTACTTCCTGAACATTCCCTGATGTCTCTCCCTTCATCCAGTATTTCTGCCTTGAGCGCGACCAGAAATGCGTAAATCCTGTTTTCAAAGTCTTTTCAAGAGATGTCTTATCCATATAAGCCATCATCAGGACTTCATTGCTTTCCGCATCCTGTATGATTGCAGGTATTAAC
The DNA here is from genome assembly GCA_018896985.1 of Nitrospinota bacterium. Classification (GTDB taxonomy): domain Bacteria; phylum Nitrospirota; class Thermodesulfovibrionia; order Thermodesulfovibrionales; family UBA1546; genus UBA1546. The sequence goes on along the minus strand of JAHILQ010000212.1, from coordinate 2,226 downwards.
CCTTTCTCATCAAATTTCAATTCCGGTATCATAGCTTCTCCGTATAAATAACTCCGCTGTAGTATGCCATAACCTTGCACTTATTATACCTGTATTTAAGCGGCATGTTGATATTTTATTTTAGTTTGAAGATAATGAATAAAGATGACAGGCAATACTATCCATCGCTTTTTTTTAAACACATCGGAAAAGCACGGGGATAATATTGCCTTTTATTATCTTGACCCCGTTAGAAAGCAAGCCCCGTTTAAACTTTCTAACGAGGTTGACCGCACATGGAAGACAATAACCTATAGCGCATTTGCTTCAGATTCAAAAGCCATTGCATCCTATCTGATAAAAACAGGAATAAACAAGGCTGACAGGATTGCGATATTCTCGGAGAACAGGCATGAATGGTGCGCCTCATACTTAGGAATTGTGATGGCTGGCGCAATTGCAGTCCCGATTGATTCGCAGCTCAACCCTGAATCTGTAAGAAATCTTCTCATTGATTCTGAATCAAGGATTGTCTTTTTCAGCTCAAAGACAGAAGCAAATGCAAATGAAGCAGACGCAGGGCTGGACATAAGGAAAATAAACCTTGATTCTCCTGATTTTAAGGAGATATGCGGATTTACCCCGATAGAAGCAACGCTTCCCACGGGGTTTCAAGAAAAAGTCCGTTATCCTGAGATATCTTCTGAAGACATTGCGTCTATAATCTATACGTCAGGAACAACAGGGATTCCTAAAGGCGTGATGCTGACGCACAGAAATTTTTGCTCTGATGCAGATGCTCTGATAAAGGCAGGCGTAATCACAAAGTCCGACAATGTCCTTTCGCTTTTACCTCTGCATCATACCTATCCATTCATGTCCACATTCCTTGTGCCGCTTTTTTTAGGCGCGGCAATAACCTATTCCCCGAGCTTGAAGGGGCCTGACATTACCGCATCAATGAAAGACAACGGCGTTACTATTCTTGTCGGCGTTCCTCAACTGCTTGAGATGATAAGAAACGGGATTATGGATAAATTTAAAAAACTTCCCGCGCCTGCGCCATTGTTAATGAAAACCCTGTTGAAAGTTTCCGGCAGTCTGAGAAGGAAAACAGGCATTAATATCAGCAAGGCAATACTCAAACCCGTTCATAATGCGCTTGGAAACAGGTTCAGGTTTTTTGCAAGCGGAGGAGCAAGGCTTGACCCTGAAGTGATGAAAGACCTTGAGGCGCTTGGTTTTACAGTGCTTGAAGGCTACGGGCTTACAGAGACATCTCCTGTTGTCACGTTCAACCCGATAAACAAGCGGAAGCCCGGCTCTGCAGGAAAGCCGCTTCCCTCTGCGGAGATAAAAATAATAAGTCCTGCGGACGGAAGTGTATTAGGTTTGATGAAGGAAGGAGAGATTGCAATCAGGGGCCCGATGGTGATGAAGGGCTATTATAAAAACCCCTCTGCAACAGAGCAGGCAATCAGAGACAACTACTTTTTCAGCGGAGACCTCGGATATATTGACAGAGACGGATACCTGTTTATAACAGGACGCATAAAGGAAGTCATCGTCCTCGGGTCAGGCAAAAATATATATCCTGAAGAGGTAGAAAAAGAATATTCAAAGATACCGCTGATTAAGGAAATCTGCGTGCTGGGGCTTGAAGAAAAAGGCAGGATAGAAACCCTTCATGCTATCATCGTCCCTGATTTTGAATATGCAAAAAAACAGCAGACAGGCAATATCAATGAGGCGCTGGGATGGGATCTGAGCCGTATCTCAGGCAAGCTGCCGCCTTACATGAGGATTAAAGGTTTTACGCTGCATTCCGAGCCTCTGCCGAGGACTCCTCTCGGGAAATTGAGAAGGTTCATGATTAAAGACCTTGTTAAAGTTAAAAGTGAGAAATTAAAAGTTAAAAGTGAAGATAAAGAACTTATGGCAGATGAAACAGGCAGGATAGTTGTTAAATGCTTAACGCCTCTGCTTAAAGAACCTATGCCAATTCAATCTAAAGACAACCTTGAACTTGACCTCGGGCTTGACTCTCTTCAGAGGATAGAGCTAGTTGTCAGCCTTGAAAATAAATTTTCCATAAAACTCTCTGAAACCTTTGCATCAGATATCCAGACAGTCGGAGAGATAGTGGAGAAAATAAAAGGGTTAGGGGTCAGGGGTCAGGGGTCAGTCACCCCCCTGTCTCCCCCCTTACTAAGGGGGGAATTTAAGGGGGGTGTTTCAGCAATCTTC
>JAHILQ010000211.1 GCA_018896985.1 Nitrospinota bacterium | reverse complement strand
AATGGATTCCGCAGATATCGCTTTACTCAGGGATAATCAAAGGCAAAAACTCATGGCTGGGCTTATCAAAAACATTATCAAATGTTAAGAACCCTGCATTAAGAGACATTCTCCCTGAGGTTGAAAAAGAGTTTAAATGGATATTTAAAAAACTCAAACCCCTTGAATCCCTGAAAGACAGAGGGACATTCAAGCAGACATCAGAAGCTCTCCACAAACTTCTTTCAGAACTTGATTTCTCTGATGCAGAAGATATTGACATCGGAGAACAGGCAGCGGACATCTTAAAAGAGCTGTCCCTCATCGACAATCTCATTCTTGCAGATACCGGAAACAAGGGTGGCTTGCGGGAATTCATTGACAGCCTCAGATATATCCTGAACGCTTCAGAGAAAGAGGCAGAAGGAGAAGGCGTGCAGGTCTCAGGGTTCTTTGATTTGCGCGGCGCAGAGCCTGAATATCTATACCTCGGAGGCTTGAAAGACGGCGACTTGCCTTCAATGCCTGAGATAGACCTTCTACTGCCTGACAATGTTAAGACAAAATTAGGGCTTGTTAATATGAAGAGATACCTGCGCCTCCAGCAGTTTATATTCCAGTGGTTAATAGATTCATCAAAAAACCTCCACCTCTCCTATCCTGCAATGGAGGCGGACAGGCTTTTTCTGCCCTCGCCTTTTCTGCCGTGGAAGACTGAGACTACAGAGAAAACACCCGGAATCCTGTGCAGGGAAGAAGAACTGCTGAGTCATCCGGAAATTCCACTCTCATCGCACATAAAAGAAATAGGCATCAAAAGCAGGCTGATAAAAAAACAGCTCGGAGAAAACTCAAAGATCAGGGTTACGGACATAGATTCATACAGGACATGCCACAGGAAATTCTTCATAGAAAAGATTCTCAAGCTTGAACCATCAGAAACAAAAGAATATGAGATTGAGGCAATGCTTCTCGGCACAATAATCCATGAAATCATGGAAGAGTTAATGGCAAAATCCCGATCTTATCGGGACTTTGACGAGATGAAGGCAGATGCAGAAAAACTCCTCGCAAAACTGCTTGCTGAAAAGCCTCTGGAAAACTACTGGAAAAACTTCATAAGAGATTCATTCCTTTCCATCCTTCCTGAAATCTATGAGCTTGAAAGCGAACTCAGAGCAGAGGGATATTCGTTTATGAAGGCTGAAGTGCTTGTTGAAGGAGAGGTCATAAAAAATATAAAGCTCAAAGGGAAAATAGACAGGGTGGATATAAAAATTCAAAATTCAAAATTCAAAGTTCAAAGTTCAGAAAACAATGACAAAGAAGTTGAACTCATTGACTACAAGACAGGCGCAGCGCAACTCAGCAGGGCAGAGATTCTGAATAAAGGCGCAAACCTTCAACTGTTCCTTTACGCCGCATTGATGAAATCCCTCGGATTCAAAGTAAACCGCGCAGGCATATACTCGGTCAAGGACACTAAAATCACATGGGTGCCCGGGAAAAAAGACAGCAACACAATGGATAATTACATAGAGACATGCCTCAAATACCTTGAAAAGACAGTCTCGGATTTAAGAAAAGGAGATTTTACGGCCATTCCATTGAATGAACAGACGTGCAGAAACTGCCACGAAAGGGCCTATTGTCCTTATATCCAAACTGCCTCCTAAACCAATCCGCTCTTTATTTTCACAGCCCCAGTCTCACCGATTGCTCCCTTAACTGAATAAGAAAATTTATGGAACAGCCCTATAATCTCCAGATTCGTCATCAGATGCTGTGTAATACATGATGTTGTAAATATTGATTCCTCTCCTGCCATTGAGAGGTATAAAACTATCTGGTCAGGCAGATGACTCTCAAGCGCTGCATTTATGGAATGGTATTCTACAAACTGGGATGCTGCCTCCTTTCCCACGACTTCTGCCCTTTTCCCTCTCTCACTGAGGGCTGTAAACCCTGCATGGGCATTCTCTGACTCTGCATGAAGATATATAAATGTCCCCTGACCAGGTGTAGAGACATTTATCGTCTCTATAGCCGGCAGGTGTTTTAAATCCTTAACCTCATGGCATATCTTTTCTATTGCAGCATCTTTCTGTCTTTCAGCTATTGATAGGGGAAGATTACCTACGCCTGAATATCCCCTTATATTTATGACCTTTCCCCTTTCAATAATCCTCAGGGGTTTGAGGTTTTTCGCAGGGAATATCTCTGCTGTGATTTTGCCGCCGCCTTTTGGATAAAACCCATAAGACTCTATCGTTATTCCAACCTCTATCCCTAACTTCTTTAATGTTGGCACAAAGACCTCAGCAATATAGTCAAAAGATGGACTGAAAGGCACATGCGTGCCGCCTTTTAATATTACTGTGGTCTTTTCTCTGGAGAAGATAAGAGCGGGGATGATTGTCTGGAGGACCAATAAGGTTGAGCCTGCAGTGCCTGTGTCAAAGAAAAAATCTCCGCCTTTTATACCTCTTGGTCTGAAAATCAGTTCTGATGAGCCAATCTCAGCGCCTATCACCTCTGCACCTGAGATGAGTTGTGCTGCCCTCACAGATGTCAGGTGCTGGGGCATAAGGCCGGGCTTTTTTCTT
>JAHILQ010000210.1 GCA_018896985.1 Nitrospinota bacterium | reverse complement strand
CATGGATTCGTGGACTCTATGCTGCCGACGTTTGGAGTCGGATTATCCCTGTTGATACTGTCAATGAATATAAGTCCGGGATCTCCTGTCTCCCATGCGCTCTCAACAATCTCCTTAAAAACATCATGCGCCTTTATCTTCCCAACAACTGTTTCGCTCCTGGGATTTATAAGCTCATATTCTCCTTCATTTTTAAGGACGTCCATAAATGCATCTGTCACTGAAACCGAGATGTTGAAGTTTGTCAATTCTCCCTCTGTCCTCTTTATGCGGATAAAATCAAGTATATCCGGGTGGTCAATGCGGAGAATCCCCATATTAGCGCCTCGCCTTGCTCCTCCCTGCTTTATGACATCCGTTGCAGTGTTATATATCTTCATAAAAGAGACAGGGCCGCTTGCGATGCCTCCTGTTGAATGGACAACATCAGACTTAGGTCTTAATCTTGAAAAAGAAAATCCTGTTCCACCGCCACTCTGAAGAATGAGAGCGGCATTTTTCAGGGTATCAAATATGGAATGCATTGAGTCATCCACAGGGAGCACAAAACATGCAGCAAGCTGTCCTATCTCTTTTCCTGCGTTCATAAGCGTTGGAGAATTCGGGAGGAATTTAAGGGATGTCATCAGCTCGTAAAATTTCTCTTCCCATTCAGCAGCATTGCCGCCGTACTGAGTCTCGGCAGCCGCAATAGTCCTTGCAACCCTCCTGAACATTCCATCAGGAGTTTCTATAACCTTCCCTCTTTCGTCCTTGAGGAGATACCTTGCCTTAAGCGCCTTAAGAGCATTTTCAGTCAGATTCATAACAACATACTAAGCTATTCTAAGTTCTTTTCTTATATTTTCAGTAAGCCATTGCCTCACAAGCGTCTGATACGGTATGCCCTTTAAGGTGGCAATTTTCTTTATTGACTGGAGATACAGGGGATCTATTTTTATCGAGATGTTTTTTAGTATGCGCTTCCTCTTGCCTGAAACAATATCCTTCCTTAGCATTTCTCCAAGGCTAAGGTCAATGTCTTCGTCAACAATATCTTTCAACACCCCATAGTTGTCATAATATTCCTCAGCAATAAGCTCTTTTTTTGATATTTTGGTTCTCATGGCATCAAAACCTCCTTTTCTAATCATCCACCCCTATTTTTTCGCCAGTATTTCTTTTCAGCATATTCCATATCCCAGCCCGTGATTATCCTGGCAATACCATTTCCCTTTAACTCAAAGACAACCGTCAGAAATCTTCCTTCGAATGTAGGTCCCATCGCTGCGTAATGCCCCTTTTTTGTCTTACGGAACAATGGCATTGCTGCAAATACCTCTTCCGCCTCTTCTGGTTTTATTCCATGACCAAGCTGTATATGAAGCACATTTCCATCATCCCATTCGAATCCCCGAATCTTCAACCATCCCCCCTCAATTAGTACTACATTGTATTACTTTTTCTTCTATAATGTCAATACGATAAAATTAAAAAATCCTCAAAAAACCTAAAAAATATCCGTTAATTTACAAACAGAGGCTTTTCGGCAATGGCGAGTTTGAATACCTGCCCCATTTTCTTGTCGTTTTCCCCTCCGCCTTGATAAGATTCCTGATGAAATTTATTCTATTGATTTTTGACAAGCGAATCTGCTATTTTTTAGAAGAATTATTGGAGGGTAAAAATGAGAAAATATAATTACTTGCTTACAATAAGCCTTGCCGTATTCCTGCTTTTCTTTTTCTCTACCGCTGATGCATCCACAAAAACAGTCACTTTTGAAAAAGAATATACCTATCAGGCAAGCGAGATAGACAGCAAGGCATCAAGCAGGGCAATTGCGTTAGAACAGATAAAAAGGCTTCTTCTTGAGGAACTTGGCACATATCTCATAAGCGAGACAAAGGTTAAGAATTTTCAGCTTACCAAAGACCAGGTGACAGTCCTGACAGCAGGCATTGTAAGGGCAGAGGTTATAGATGAAAAGTGGGATGGCAAGACCTGACCCCAAACTTTGCTACTTGTTGACCTCAACTGCGAGTATCTCTTAATCATCGGGGCGGAGGTTCGAATCCTCCCCGTACGTTAACAGCCATCCCCTTTTACGTGTTCTTTCTAAGTACAAGCACTTTTTATTGTGCTTTTATTGCCATTTTTTTATTGACATACACAAGATATTGTGGTAGCATACTATCAGTCTGTTAATCTCATGTCGCTGGTCAGAAATTGATGCAGCAAAAGTGAGATTAAGCTCCGGTGTTCAAATAAATATCACCGGAAGGGTAAGTGCTACATACAGTACTACCGCAGAATGTACTCTTGTAACAGTTGAGCTAAGTTTGCCAATGGAGCTCAAAACACACAAGCAAATTCTTACCTAAAACCATGAAGGTGCCTTCATACTATAAAAAAGTATGTAGATTTAAAAATCTGGAGAGAGCTTGGCGTAAAGTTTATGGAAATGGGATTAAATCATCATCGCAAGAAACACGTAATGAAATAATAGAATACAATAAGAATGTAGATGCAAACATCAATCAGATATCCTTACATTTAAAAGTTAAAAAAATTAAATTTTTACCTTCCAAAGGAATTCCAGTAAAGCGTGCTGGAAAGAAACCACGTCCGATTGTTTCCGCACCGATTCCTAACAAAATTGTCCAGAGAAGCATTTTGGATGTTCTCCAGGGAAATTCTAAAGTAAAAAGATACATTTCAGTGCCAACAAGTTTTGGTGGTCTCAAAGATACTGGCGTTAAAGATGCTATCACAATGGCACACAATTCAATATTAAATGGAGCCAAATGGTATTTACGTACAGATATTGAGAATTTTTTGGGGGCAATACCAAGAGATAACATTCTATCAACAATAGCTAGTTTTATTAATGATGCTGATTTCAATAATCTTTTGGCGAGTGCTGTTGAGACCGAATTATCTAATCTAGAAATCTTAGGAAAAAATAAAGACTTATTCCCAATAGAAGACATTGGTGTAGCACAGGGATGTTGTTTATCTCCTTTGATAGGGAATATTCTTTTGCATGATTTTGATAAGCAAATGAATGGACGAGGCATTATTTGTTTAAGGTATATAGATGATATTTTAATTTTGGGGAAGAAACAGATACAAATCAAAGTAGCATCCGAAAATGCAAAAATTTTTCTAAACTCATTAGGTCTTACGATATATGACCCTTTTATATGTCAAGAGAAGGCAAAAGCCGGAGAAACGAAGAATGGCATTGAGTTCTTGGGTTGCGAAATTCTGCCGGACGTCATTCGGCCGGCAAAAAAATCTCAAAAGAAACTGCTTAAAAAAATAGACGATATACTTAAAGATAGTTCAAGTTTGATGTCCTCTCCTGAAAACCTATATTCATCAAAAAAATCTATAATAGATACCCTTTCATACATAAGTAATGTTATTAAGGGATGGGGCAATCAATATTCTTTTTGCAATGACAAGAATGTAAACGGATACCTCGATAAAGAAATATGTTTTAAAATAAAAAAATATATTCACCACTTCACAAAAACAAAACGCAGATTAATTCTGAGCGATACAAAAGCTATTAGACGCATACTGGGTGTTCATTTGTTATGTGATAGTAACGAAGCTCCAATAATTAAAGATTCTTAACAGGTCAGCATTTGGAGTTAGGTCTTTAATCTTGATATCAGCAGAGATAAAATCTGATGTATAATTAACATTGAAAACAAAAAGCGCTTACAGTCGGAGGTTTTATGGAATGCATACCGGAGAAAAATAAAAAATACTGCAACTGCACCTATGAGCCATGCGACAGGAAACACAAATGCTGTGAATGCCTGCACTACCACAGGAAAAACGGAGAACTTCCTGCCTGCTTCTTCGGCAAGGAAGATGAACGCACCTACGACAGGTCAATAGCCAATTTTATAAAGATGCATAAAGGGTAGAGCATAGCTTTTGAACGGTTTTTTTTGCCGATAGTCCGACAGTAAATAATTTAAATATCAAGAGGCAAAAACCTCGGAGTCCCGATTTTATCGGGACGAGAATGAGTGAAAATGCTATGCTCTACCCTTTAAACCAAAAATTAATTATCCAGTTGAATCTTTATATATGCCTTTGTTCTTAAGTCTTCTATATGCTTTTTCAGTCTTATATTGACCTCTTTTTCAACCAGATATTCCTCAATTTTTTCCCTTGCATCGTCAAAATCGGTCTTTCCGAATTCTTTTCTGTTTTTCTCATAGAATTCCCTCAGGTCGTCCTCTGTTATCTTTATGAATGTCTTGAGCTTTAACTCTATATACTCCCTGATAACCTCATCTGGATTAGCTCCCTCTATACGCAGCTTCTTTGCCTCTCTCAAAAGGAGCATCCTGTTTATCATCGTGTTCAATACCTCTTCTTTTTTTATATCAGTCCTCGGTTTCACCGCAGTCTTGTAATTCTCATCAAGTTCACTCAGGGTTATTGCTTTGTCATCTACAAAAGCAATCACCCTGTCAATTGTTTCGGCAGAGGCAGCAGGCAGACTTACGGCAAGCAGGACAGCAAGATTTAAAAACAACAAAAGTAATAGTTTTTTGGGTTCAAGCTGTTTCATTGTGATTTTAAATTCTATACCAGATGCTGCTTTTCCTTCAAGGCTATGTTTAAATTTGAATAAATCCCATACCCTTGTGTATTATATGAATCACAGCGTCCGGCTGTCTGCTTTTAATCAGAGAGCCGGCAGATGAAAATTAAAAACCGGATTTACAACATGGATGCGAGAGGAAGATGAATATGAACAAAAAACTAAAACTCGGTATTCCCAAGGGAAGCCTTCAGGAGTCAACACTAAAACTTTTCAGAAAGGCAGGATACCACATCTCTGTATCAAGCCGTTCCTATTATCCGTCCTTTGACGACATTGAAGTTGAGGCAATGCTGATAAGGGCGCAGGAGATGGCAAGATATGTTGAGGACGGAATACTTGACTGCGGACTTACAGGCAAAGACTGGATACTGGAGCAGAATGCTGACGTGCATGAGGTTGCAGAACTCATCTATGCAAAGGAAGGTCTCAGGCCTGTAAAATGGGTCATTGCCGTGCCGAATGACTCAAAGATAAAAAGCGTAAAAGGCTTGAAGGGCAAACGCATCGCAACAGAGCTTGTAGGGTTTACGAAGAGATACCTCAAGGCAAAAGGGATAAAGGCAGAGGTTGATTTTTCATGGGGCGCAACAGAGGTAAAACCGCCCTACCTTGCCGATGCCATAGTTGAGCTTACGGAGACAGGCACGTCTTTAAGGGAAAATAATCTGCGAATCGTTGAAACTATTCTTGAGTCAAGCACAAGATTCATTGCCAATAAAAAGGCGTGGCAGGAAAAGTGGAAAAAACAGAAGATGCAAAATATTGTCATGCTCCTGAAAGGCGCATTGTCTGCCGAGGAGAAAGTCGGGCTCAAGATGAATGTCCCTGAGAGGTCTTTTAAACGCGTGATGAGCCTTCTTTCTGCCATGCACTCGCCGACCATATCTGCGCTTTCAGATAAGGGGTGGTATGCCCTTGAAGTGATAATTGACGAGAAAGTTGTGCGGGATATTATCCCGAAATTGAAGACTGCGGGCGCCTCAGGCATAGTGGAGTATCAGTTAAATAAGGTGATACCGTAAAACTGAAAATCTCTGATGAAGAGGATTGACATCAAAAAACTTATCAAGCCGAACATCCGCAATCTCAGGGCGTATTATAACGCAAAAGAGATTCCATGCAGGGTGAAGCTTGATGCGAATGAAAGCCCTTATGGTTTTGAGATTAATGATAAAATCTTAAAATCAATTAAAACCAACCGCTACCCTGACCCTGAAGCAAAAAATCTTAAAAAAATCATCGCAAAAAATCTGCGGCTGAATCCCGAGAATATCCTTTTTGGAAACGGCTCTGATGAGCTGATATATTATCTCATAACCGTTTTCGACGGCCCTGTTTTGTATCCTGTTCCCACGTTTTCAATGTACGGCATTATCTCTCAGGCGCTCGGAGAGAAGACCATAGAAATTCCACTGGATAATGATTTTGATTTGAACATGGAAAAGATTTTAACTGCAATCAAAAAACAGAAGCCTAAACTGATATTCCTGAGTTCTCCAAACAATCCCACAGGCAATTGTTTTTCAGCAGACAGGATTTTAAAGATAGTTGAATTTACCTCGTCACTTGTCACTTGTCACTTGTCACTGGTTGTAGTTGATGAGGCATATCAGCCTTTCTCAAGCGAAAAGGGTTTTCTACCAATGTTAAGCGACTATAAGAACCTCGTGATTCTCAGAACCCTGAGCAAGATAGGCTTTGCAGGATTGCGGGTAGGCTTTATGATAGCTGACAGGGAGATAATCAATGAGGTTAACAAGGTAAGGCTGCCATTTAACCTCAATTCTCTTTCACAGGCGGTTGCAGCGGCATTGATTAAAAACCCCAATACAATAAAATTACACATAGGGCTTATTACCTCTGAGAGGGAGAGGCTTCTTAATGAACTGTGGAAGATAAGGGGTATAAAACCCTATCCGTCTGAGGCTAATTTTATATTATTCAAAGTTAAGAATTCTGATAAAATCTATTACAGGCTTCTTAAAAAAGGCGTGCTTGTAAGGAATATGAAAGGCGTTGTGAATGGATGTCTCAGGGTAACTGTTGGGACAAAGAAAGAAAACAATATTTTTATCAAAGCGCTTAAAGAGGTGATGAAATGAGAAAAACAGCATTGAAGAGAAAGACAAAAGAGACAGATATCTCCTTGGACTTAAACCTTGACGGCAGAGGAAGTTATTCAATAAATACCTCTATCCCGTTTCTTGACCATATGCTTTCCCTGATGTGCAAACACGGACTCTTTGATATTAAACTGAAAGCAAAAGGCGATATAGATATTGACGACCATCACACTGTGGAAGACATCGGGATAGTGCTCGGCAAGGCCCTCAAACAGGCAGTCGGAGACATGAAAGGAATAGCGAGATACGGACAGGCATCTGTGCCTATGGATGAAGCTCTCGCCTCGGTAAGCATTGATATCAGCGGAAGGCCCTATTTTGTTTATAAAGTGGAATTCCCGAAAAAGAGCAAACTGAAGGACTTTGACCCTGACCTTATAGAAGACTTCCTTCAGGCTTTCGTAAGCAGCAGCAGCATTACACTGCACATCACTGTTCTTTACGGAAGGAACATACATCACATAATTGAAGCAATTTTTAAAGGTCTTGGCAGGGCGCTCAGAGAAGCAGTTACAATAGACAAACGGATTAAGGGCATTCCGACAACAAAGGGCATGTTATGAGTATTAAAGGGACAGGACATAGCATCCTCGCTCATTCTCGCTACGCTCCGAGGCTTTTGCCTCATTATTTTTATAATAGTCTCTACTGTTTGAATATCGGCAAAAGAAACCGCTCAAATACTATATCCTGTCCCTTTAGATTTTGGGAATAATGTCATTGACCTCTAAAATCCCTCTTAATGAGATTAAATATGTCCTCCTTGATATGGATGGGACTCTTCTTGATAAGTATTTTGACGATTACTTCTGGGAGCATCTCGTCCCTGAAAAATATGCTGAGAAAAACTGCATCACATTCGGAAAGGCAAAAGAAGAACTTCTCATAAAATACAAACGCCATGAAGGGACTCTTAACTGGACAGACATAGATTTCTGGTCAAGAGAGCTTAACCTTGATATACCTGCGCTTAAGGAGCAGATAAGGCACATGATAGAGGTTCATCCGCACGTAGAGGATTTTCTGAAGATGCTGAAAAAAAAGAAAAAGAAAATATTTCTTGTTACAAATGCTCACTACAAGGTTCTTGACCTGAAGTTCAAAAAAACAGAAATAGGAAAATATTTTGACGATGCAATTACCTCCTTTGAGATGGGGCATCCAAAAGAGACGCTTGAATTCTGGAAAAAGGCTGAAAAGAAGCTCGGATTTAAAAAAGAGGAAACGCTGTTTATTGACGATACAGAGGAGGTATTAAGAACAGCAAAGAAATTCGGCGTCAGATATATACTTCATAAAGTTGTAGCAAGCTCAAAACTTAAACCAAGGCTGTCAAAGGACTTTATGCATATTTTTGATTTTAACGAGCTGATGTGAGAGATTATTTTAAGCATATTGATAAGCAAATAACGTATGGAAACAGAAACCGTTGATTTTCTAATTATTGGAAGCGGAGTGGCTGGACTGAGGGCTGCGATAGAGCTTGCGCCCCACGGGAACGTCCTTGTCGCAACAAAGGACATGCTCTCTGAAAGCAGCACTGAATACGCTCAGGGAGGCATAGCTGTTGCGTTGAGCGATGAAGATAAAGTCGGGATACATTTTGAAGATACACTAAATGCCGGCGATGGACTCTGCAACGAGGACGCGGTAAAGATTCTTGTTGAGGAAGGCCCTGAAAGGATTCTTGAGCTTATTTCATGGGGCGCTGAATTTGACAAGGAAGGAACAAAACTTGACTTCACGATAGAGGCAGCCCACTCAAGGAAAAGAGTCCTGCACGCCAGAGGAGATTCCACAGGCAAGGAACTGGAGCGCGTGCTTCTGAACAAGGTGCGTTCTTTCCCTTCGGTAAAAAAATATCCGTTTGCATTTACAGTTGACCTGATTATAAAGGACGGTGAGTGCTGGGGCGCATATATTCTGAAGGACAGGAAAATGACTGCTGTCATTGCAAGGGCAACAATCCTCTGTACAGGAGGCGCAGGACAGATATTTGCAAGAACAACCAATCCCATGGTAGCTACAGGAGACGGAATGGCAATAGCCTTCCGTGCAGGCGCTCAGCTTGAAGATATGGAATTTATTCAGTTTCATCCCACAAGCCTCTACTCTCAGTATGCCCCGCAGTTTCTGCTCAGCGAAGCAATGAGAGGTGAAGGAGCGATTTTAAGGAATATAAACAAAGAGCCTTTTATGAAAAATTATCACCGCGATGCGGAACTTGCACCAAGAGACATTGTATCAAGGGCAATAATCTCAGAGATGGTTAAAACTGAAAGCAGCCATGTGTATCTTGACATGACCCATCTCGAAAAAGATTTTGTCAGAAAACGGTTCCCTCAGATTTATTCTACATGCCTTCGATACAATGTAGACATAACAAACGAGCTGATACCTGTATCACCAGCCGCCCATTACATCATGGGAGGGGTGAAGACTGATATTAATGGAGTCGCAAATATAAGAGGGCTCTATGCAGCAGGCGAAGTCGCATGTACAGGCGTGCACGGCGCAAACAGGCTTGCAAGCAACAGCCTTCTTGAAGGGCTTGTTTACGGCGCAAGGACAGGCAGAGCAGCGCTTGAAGAACGTAATGCGTTACGCATTACGCATTACGACACCGCACAGTATGCACCTGCGTATCACACCATCCCAGAACACGATGAAATAAGAATGACCCTGAGAAAGCTTATGTGGGACAGGGTTGGAATAATAAGGTGCGGCGAGTCTCTTAAAGAGGCAAGGGAAAAACTTTCAGAATGGGCATTCATACTTGACAAGGTCTTTTACACAAGACGTGAACTTGAATTGAAAAACATGCTTACAGTTGCAATGATGATCACTGAGGCCGCCTCTCTCAGAAAAGGAAGCGTGGGAGCGCATTACAGGTCTGATTTCCCGGAAAAGGGCAAAGACTGGAAGAAACATATTGCGCTGTCCAGAGAAGATGATAGAATAAAACATAGTCTAACTTGAAGTAAGTTCTCCTTAAAACGATTCCGGAGAGATAGATGGATTCTTCAGATTTTTCAAATAGGCGCGAAGAAGACGAAGACATAAGGGCTTTTCGTGAAGATTATCCCGATGTTTATGATTCCATGCATGAGTTTTGAGAGATGGGACTTTGCTTCTTCTTTTGCCATAGCTTACTTAGAAGGAATTCTATCACTCTGATATAACGATTTGCAAGGCAAAGGAGAAAAAAAGTAGGACAGTTGCCCCTGGTAAAACAGCCATCCCCGGTAGGACAGGCGAGATGCCTGTTCTTATGCATCATCTATAGAAGACACCATAGACAGATTCTTGGCAAATATGCTCAATAAAGCCTTCATTAATTATGCGAATTTGTTTTGACGAATCAAAAGCATTGATTTCCTTAGCATTAATCATCTTATCGTTCCAGTTGCAATATATAAGAAGTTGTTCGATTTCTTTAATCGTATTTTGTGATAACCTCCCCGATATAAATTGAGGCGTGCCGAGAGTTATATAAAAAATCGATTCGGGGAAACGTTTTTGCAGTTTCTCCATTCGTGCCTTGTGGTCAGGTGCACTATGCCGTTCTGATACGCATTGATTGTAAACCATTCCTATATACAATGGTAGCCACTCATTTCCAAATTTTGAAATTATTGAATATAAGTATGCGGTTTCATCTTCAGGTGCCATCCTTGATAATAGGAGGTCATGGGTGTAGGGTTGTGACCAACTCACTTTAACGTGTAGGTCTATAGCTTCAGGCCATGCCAGATAATATTCGGCTTCAGACATATTCTCTCTTTTGACGTACAACGACCTAAATCAGCGGCGCGTCTTTTTGCGCCGTCTGAGTTAATGCGCTTGTTAGTTTTGTTTCAAGTAAATTCCTGAATATTACGTCTCTGTAATTTCTTGCTTTTTTGTTATAATTACCTCTTTGTTGATAAGTCATAGTCCATCACTAAGAGTGCTCCAGATAAGTAAATGTTTCTGAAAAATGATTCGTATTTTCCTGCAGCAAAGAAACCTATCTTAACATGATTCTTTAGCGCGTTATTTACTTTTGTTTTAAAATGGTATTCCCATAGTTCCATGCACATAGGGTTCTTAGGATCTCCATAGTAACCCATTACAAAATCAGCTGCGATTGCATCAATTTCCCATTTTTGTTGTAACTGTGGAATATTTACTTTTTCACAAAACTCTCGTGTTGGAAATGTAAAAAAGTATAGCTGTGTGAACACACCTAAGTAGAATGTTTCTTGCAGGAGTTGCGAAATAGTTTGAGAAGATTGAGCTGGAAGTAAATGAAGTGCGCTTTTTCCTAAAAGACGATTTATACAAACGCCCTGTGATACTTCTTCTGCATAAGATGATTCGGCCTTTCCGACAACAATATCTAAAAAGTTAATGCAAATTGGCTTTATGTAATCGAAAACAAGCTTGGCTATCCGTTTTTTTTCATCTGTGACAAATTGGTCCACAGATTGAGGCTGTTTTAAAGATGCTTGGGCATAATGACTTGTTGTAGAAATCCAGAATTGCGACCATGTTTCATAGTCATGAGAATTTAACATAATAACCTCCTGTAAAAAAACTAACGACCTAAATCAGCGGCGCGGGCAAGACTGAGAACCAAAAGACATTTATCCCGCGTCCGCAGGATTTGATGGTTGGACATCTAATTCCTTATCTGGATCAAACAATTTTCTTATATGCTCTTTAATTTGCTCTTCCTCGATTGTAAAAAAGTTGAAGGCTTCAAAAAGTGGCAAGGTAATTTTGTGAACGTCGTGTATTAAATTGTTTTTTATTCGGCTACAAGATGCAATATTTATGGTAGATTCTACACTGTCCTGAATGCATATATCTGTTTCATAGGGACTAACAAAATCCTTATGATAACAAAGTTGCCTGTTTTTCAAACCGCGCCAATGGAGCTTAAGAGCCGCACTCGCATCCAACATCTTAAGCTGCTTGGCAAAATTCTCCAAATATAGGAGGAATTCAGAGACCCGCCAAAGAACCAACGAGAAATCTATCAATTTCTTTTCCGATTTTACTGTGAAATCTCTCTCATCCTCTTGGTATCCTCTAAACAAGGAGAACCTACCTGTTGGCTCTGCTCTCCAAAAGTCGGAATGAGCTGGGCCTTTATCGCCATCCTCGGCAAGCCAAACTTCAATACCATTCTTATAAGGGTAAGGGGCAATCCCTGTTCTGGTTGGAACCCACCCAATATCCCATCCAGTGCGGTCAGTTTTTGACGCCTTCAGTATATCCAAAAAGTCTTTCAACGATATGGCAGGCATTTCTGCATTAATTACAAAGATAGCTTGCCAAAAACCCGCTAAAAATGGATCTTTCTTTGTGTCGCTGATCCTGTCCCCACGTAAGAATTCAAACCTTCCTACTGCCTCTTTCTCCCAAATTTCAACATCTGAAACGACAGGTTGAATAACACTTGGAGTTTCGACAGTAGACGGTTGTTCTGACGTTGTTGTTTCAGATTCAGGTTCTATTGTTGTGGCTCCACCCGAAAAAGGGTTTTTCCCAAGAAATGGCTTTTTAGGATGCGGTTGTTGGAATATCGCACGAAGCAGTTCATTCAGAGCCCCTTTTTGATTAGCACTGTCACTGAAGTCTATGGCGTACTTGCTCCCCAAATATGTTGGAATGGCATCTTCGAACGTCCCCTTTCTCAGAACAGGTATAAATTTCGGCCGCAGGTCGCTAACCTGCAACATCTCTGCTGAAATTATATTTTTTTCGTATCCGACGCCACCACGTGGTATGTTTGATTTCTCGGCGTACAGCGGGGTACAAATTAGAATTACAAAGTCAGAGTTTCTGATTTGCGACTCCATAAAATAGGTCGTATCTTGACCAGGAATTAGGTCCCATGCATCTAAGGACGCATCGACGGCATTGTGTCGGAGATTAGAAGCAAGTTCGATCACCCATTGATCGTGGTCAGGTTCTTCGTGTGCGTAACTGACAAATACTGTTGGTGTTGTCATATTTTCTATCCTTTGTCCATCCAACTTATGATTATACCAACTTCCTGTTTACATCTTTCATGGAGAGAATATAGCATATTTAAAGGTTTTGATAAAGAAAAAATCATTTGGAATCAGGGAAAATATAAATACACACCATTTTAGTAATTGAAGGGCAAGGTAAAAAGGCGATTATGATATAATAGGTCAGCAAAGGAGGATAAGCAGAAGATGCCTTTAGCCCAGAAACTCAAAATCAAACATCCCTATATTATCTCTCTCAAAACGCACTGCGGTGGAAGTCCTGTAATAGCAGGCACAAAATTTCCTGTGCAGTCGGTTGTTTTTTATATTTTAAAGCAGGGAATGACACCAGAGGAACTTGTGAAGGAGTTTTCACACCTTGCACTACCGCAGGTCTACGACGCCCTCTCTTATTATTACGAAAACAGAGAAGAAATAGACAAGGAACTGTCTTTAAAAGAAAGTGATTTCAGAGTAAGGACAGCAACCTCGTAATGTCTGATATCTCATTGTATCTTGATGAAGATGTTAGGGCATTGTTAGCAGAGGTATTACAAAATAGAGGATACAATGTTTCTCATGTCCTTGAAACTGAAAGAACAGGTATAAGTGATGCTGAACAGCTTGCCTATGCTGTAAAACACGAGATGGCTGTATTGACCCACAATATCAGAGATTATGTCATTCTTTCAAAATCCTATGACGTAGCGAGAAAAAAACATTTTGGCATTGTTGTGTCTGAGCAGATCCCCTTTAACGAACTTCTAAGAAGAACGCTTAAATTTCTTTCCTCTAACACAAAGGATTCTATAAAAAATAGATTAATCTGGTTGCAGGATTTTAAATAAACTGAAATCTATTATAATTAGTTGGGCTTAAAGATTATTAGAAGATAGGTGATTTAAAATATGCCAGACCTTTCAATCGGCGCAAACATATCTTAGCAGATAGCCGCTCATGAGGCAGCGGCTGCAAAGTTCCATGCATTCCCTATCCCCTTTTCTTTCCCCCAAAACAATTCCTTTATGCTAAAATTATATTGAAAGGAATTAGTGTCATCCTTAAAGCGGAGAAAATAAAAAAAGAGATAGATG
>JAHILQ010000209.1 GCA_018896985.1 Nitrospinota bacterium | reverse complement strand
GATCTAGGATAAGTGAAGTTATATTCTGCTTCTCAAGTTTAGAAAGGGCGGCTTCAAGGTCATCCGCAGTGCGTTCCTGAAACTGGCTTAACTTCACATAGCCGATATTGTCTTCTATGACCTTGGATTTCACGCTTTTCACTTTTATTATATCCCTCACAATCGTAAAGTCTTTTGTATCTTTCCAGCCCTCACGCATAATCGTAATTGATACGGATGTGCCTTTTTGCCCTCTCATCTTGCTGACAGCGTCATGCAGCCCCATATCCCTTGTTGACTCTCCGTTAACCTTTATTATTTTATCTCCTGCCTTTATCCCTGCATTATAAGCCGGTGTATCTTCAATAGGCGCTATTACGGTCAGAACCCCATCCTTTATGCCTATCTGTATCCCGATTCCTCCGAACTCGCCTTTTGTCTCAAGCTGCATATCCTTATATGCCTCCGGCGGCATATAAGCTGAGTGCGGGTCAAGCGAATTAAGCATCCCCTTTATCGCGCCGTACACTAAATCTTTTGTTTTTACTTCTTCAACATAATTCTTCTTAACAATAGAAAGCACCTCTGTGAATACCTTAAGATATTCATAACCTTCGCCCTCGGCGCGCATACTCCCGATTGACAGCCTGCCTATGAAGACACCACCCAAGGCAACTATCAGAATAATTATCCAGGTTAAAACAAATCTCTTCTTTTCCATTCTCTCCTTAACCCCCATTTCCTCCCTTACAGGCGTCAAAAAATTATCTCTTCTTTAACCACTGCATAGGGTCAAGCGGTTTCCCCTTATATCTTACCTCAAAATACAGGCCCGGCGCATTCAGGGTTCCTGATTCCCCGACCCTGCCTATGGCCTGCTGTCCTTTTATTATATCTCCAACCTTATAAAAAATCTCGGCTAAATTTGCATATAGGGTATGATAGCCTTCCCCATGGCTTATTATAACAAGCTGGCCGTAACCTTTGAACCAATCGGCAAATACGACTTTACCGCCATGCACTACCTTTGCTGAGGTATTGTCATCTGCTTTGATATGTATGCCATTTCTGAATACCGGCGTGTTGAACTGAGGGTCTTTCTGCGCCCCGTACGGGATTACAACCTTCCCGTTTACAGGCCATGGCAGCCTTCCCTTCAGATTGTGAAAGCCCTTTGCGGCATACGCCTCGGCCTCTTCAGCACGCCTTATTATCTCCATAAGCTTGTTGGAAGCCTCTTTTAATTCCTTCAGCATTTTTTTGTAAGAAGATTTTTCCTTTCTTACAGATGACAGGAGCATTTCTTTGCCTTTTTTCTTTTCTGCAATTGCTCTCTCGTTTGCCTGTATCTTTTCCTCGCTCTTTTTTAGTTCGGCGTGCAGTGTCTTTAACCGGTCTTCCTGCTCTGTAAGATTCTTTATAGTCTCTTTATATTCGTTCAGCATCTTATGGTCGTAACCAGCCAGCTCCTTGATATACCTCCACCTTCTCATCAGCTGAGCTATGTCCTCCGAGGTTGAAAGCAGAATCACAACATCGCCTGAATAGCCATGTTTCTGCATAACGCGCAGCTTCCTTTTAAGCCATTCAGTCTGTTTTTCAAGCTTCGCCTTATTTGCCGATATATCTGCCTCAACCTTGCGTATCTCATTTTCCGCAGCCTTCCGCTTTCCAATGTATTTTCTTAACTCCGCTTGAGTCTGGCTGAGGTCCTTATTCGTCCTGTCAAGCTCTTCAAGAACCGAATGCTCCATCCTCTTGGCTTTCTCAAGTTTTTCCTTGTGGGTATCTATTTCTTTTTGAAGCTTCTTGTATTCTTCCTTCGGATTTTTGGCAGCAAAAGCAGTGTCAGTGAATAGTGCAGGTAAACAGTAAAAAATGAACAGCGAAAAGGCTGCGATTAAAAATGGCATTTTGACTGATAACTGACACTGACCACTGACACTAATGTTTATTTTTTGCATCTTTTCTTAGTCTCAGGAGAATCTTATTCTTCCCAGTGCAATTACAGCGCCTCCTATGCCTAACAGCAATCCGACAATAGGAAGGGCAGGGAAAGTTTCAAGGGGGAATACAAGGATTTTCAGTATTGGGATGGTAGCGGTAACCTTATAAAACAGCACATAGTAAAATGCGAACGCGGCTGCCATGCTTGCAATCCCGCCGAACATCCCGAGCACGCTCCCCTCTATAACAAAAGGCGCCCGTATGAATCCCCTTGTTGCGCCAAGAAGTTTAAATGTTTCTATCTCTTCTTTTCTCCTGTAAAACGCAATCTTTAAGGTGCTGTAACATACAAAAATCACTCCTGCCGACATTATGATAATAAGAGATAAACTGCCTGCCTTTGCCATTCCTTTGATAGAGTGGATGGAATTAAGGAATTGTTCGCCGTACTCCACCTCTGCAATGCCTTTTATTTTTTTAATCTCTGCGGCGAATTTCTTAACGCTTGCGATATTGACAGATTCTTTCTTAAGCTTAATCTCAATTGATGCGGGGAGAGGATTTTCGTCAATGCCCTCAAGAATATAATCTGCATTCTTTAAAACGCCCTTTAATTCCTCCAGCGCCTTATCCTTTGCTATATATCTTGCCTGTTCAACGGCATTATTCTTTTTCAGTTGTGCAATTATGCTTCCTGTTTCCTGCTCTGACAGCCCGTCATCCAGGTAAAGCATTACTGAGAACCTTGCAGGAAGTCTTTTTGTTGCAAGGTCTATGTTATAAACAACAAAAAATGTGAGTGTGATCATAAACAGCCCTGCCGCTATTGTCAGCACTGAGAGGAGATTTATCCACTTCTCACGCCACAAGCTCTGGAAGGCAAGTCTGAACGAATATAAAAGATACATTACCCTATCTCCTCACCGACCATATTGCCGCTGTCAAGCCTGAACACTCTCCGCCCTGTATTCCTGTAAAGCTCCCTGTTATGTGTCGCTACAACAACTGTTGTTCCCCTTGCGTTTATCTCCTTAAAAAGACGTGTAATCCCCGCTGCAGTGTCAGGGTCAATGTTGCCTGTCGGCTCATCAGCAAGCAGGATTGTCGGCTCTCCGACTATTGCGCGCGCAATAACTACTCTCTGCTGCTCTCCACCTGAAAGGGCTCGGGAAAAACTGTCCGCCTTATGCCTTAAATTCACCATCTTCAGTATTTCCATTACCCATTCCTGTATCTCGCCTTCCAGCATCCCTCGTATGCGCAAAGCGATGGCAACGTTGTCAAACACATTCCTGTTGTCAAGAAGCCGGAAATCCTGAAAGACCACTCCTATGTTTCTCCTTAAAAACGGAATGTTTGATTCCTTAAGCTTGCTCAAATCCCATTCTGCTATGGTTACACTGCCCTCATCAGGCTTCTCCGAAAGATAGATAATCTTAAGGAGTGTGGATTTCCCTGCGCCGCTCGGCCCTGTCATAAAAACCATTTCGCCTTTTTCTACGGAAAAAGTTATGTTTTTAATCGCTGCCTGATTCTCATAAAACTTAGTGACATTGGAAAAATGTATCATAATTTATCTCTTCAATCCGCTGCCCTCTGTCTGGACATGATAAACCCTTTCCTTGTAGGTTACGTTATTGTTATAACCGACAAGCATCTCTATGAATTTTCTCTCTAAGAGTTATACTAAGCAACTTTAAATTATTATATTACAGTAGAGACGGAAAATGGAAGGGGAGGAGATTAAGTATTGATCTCTTCATGGGCTTTGAACCTCCAATTCGGTCTCCAGCCTTATCGGATTTGTGAGGCAGAAGACAACCGGACATCTCTCCTTAGCCAGTTGTTCTATCCTTCTTACTTATTTCATGTTCAGGCGCATCGCTTTTCACAATAGCAGTTATCTTAACCCCTTCTATGGGCGGGTTATTGCCCAGTCCAAGAACCTTAGAGAAGCCCTCATTAAAAAAATCTCTATGCATAGTAATTTTTGTAATTTTGTGTTAAAACATTTTGTGTTGTAATTATAATATTTTTAATTAAGAAGATGCGAAGTATTTAAATGCCTATATTCCTCAGATGCTTGACATTCGCCCTGCAAAAAGGTATACCTAAGTAAGGCTTAGCCAAGCCCCATCTTTATGTATAGTAACTATTGGAGGCAAAGATGTATAAGACATGGATTTTAATAATACTGCTTGTAACGGCGCTATTTACATCTTCAGGATATACAGAAACAGAAAAGAAAGGCAAATCACTGTTTTCTTCTAAGGGCTGTGTTACCTGCCACAAAATACAGGGTATAGGAGAAGGCAAGGGCATTGACCTCACAAATGTAGGCGGCAGACTGGATTCGACAGCAATAAAAAACAAGATCAAGGTATGCATGCCCAAATTGAATATCTCTGCTAAAGATGCTGAAGCCTTGGCAGTTTATCTCTCGACCTTAAAATCAATTACTGCATCGCCAAGTAAAGAAAAACCAGTATCCACACTAACCGCTACCACAGTTGACATAAAGTGGGAGTCTACAAATCCAGATCTTGTAACAGCGGTTAATTATTTAATAAATAACAAAGGCAAGGAAATTAAGCTTGCTGGGAAAAAACACACGATAACAGGAAAAGAGGGATTAGATGTTGAAATAACTGTTCTTGATTGCTGTGACGAAGAATCGTTTCGCAAGTATATATCTACATTAGGAGTAGTTAAGGATGTTAAATTTCCAACATTCCACGCAACTCTACCGGCTGATGCGATCCCGAAAATAGATAAACAGGGGGAGGTTACAGGCATCAAATTTGAACCCAAGGCGCGTGAGCTTTGGATGAATGCTATAAAGCAATAGGATGAAAAGATGAACTATAAAAAGATTATTCCATTTGCAGTATTTGTCCTCGTCTTCTTTCTAGAGGTCTTATACTTCAAGATATTTGTGGTGGATTCTAATCCGAGGTGGTGGACATTCTATATCCGATTACAGCATTACTTTATTAGCTTTTCCATGGCCCTTGCATTTGCCTATGGGGCATATGCTTTTATTAGAATGCGCGGTAGATCAAAGGGGGCAGTTGCAGGGAGTACTGTTATTGCCTTTCTGGTCTGGTTTACATCATGTTGTGGGGCCCCAATGCTCGCTATAATCCTTGGAATAGTGGGAATCGGCGCTGGTTCTGTCACTTTACCGCCCATTGTAACGGCTGTGATAACATTAATTTTTATATCTCTTGGTATGATATGGCTAATGAGGCAGAAGGTCGGGGCTAAGTTAGTCTGTGAAACATGTGGAGCTAAAGAACCAGTTCCTGTTGTGCATTGAGGTCCTGGTATTGTCTCAGGTTCTGAGACTAACAAACTTCATTGTCCATGCGTGGCAGAAGGGCACACAGAAAACATAGAAATGCCAAAGCACTGTGGGAATCCCATGAGGTATGTGAAATGATGTGAAGGATATGGAAGAAATTCTGGATGTTCAACTGGTCTGTTGTATCTTGCATAAGAAGAAACTTATAGCAGCGTTAAAGCCCATTTCTGCTGGTGAAAAACTCGAATTCAGAGCAGAAAATAGTGAAACTGTAAGAGACCAGATCCAGAGGGTTCTTGAAACAGAAAATTGTAAGATAGTCGAGGTTAATGATGAGAATGGCACAACTCGCATTACAGTTCAAAAAATCTAATGAAACAAACATGAGCCTTTGGCTCACAAAGGACGATTAAAATGTCATTCCCCGATTTAATCGGGGAATCCAGTCTTCCTTTGTTCTGGATTGTCCTATCAAGTCGGACAATGACGTATTGGGAGCATTAAAGGTGAAATAATATGTTAAAGGTACCGCCACCTTCTTCCTATCCGCCTGAAAAGGGATGTTACCTTCGGGGCAATGACTACTCACCTGTAGCTGTTGTGGTTTTGCTGAATGCACCTTATGGAACTATGCCTCCTGAGGTTCAGGGTATTCCTAAAGAGATTGAGAATTTAGTGAAGGTAGCAATTGAGACTGGGGCAGCCCTGTCAGGAACACTTCAGACAGAAAACATAGGGATCGAAAAGATTATCTGCAATGTTGCGGCTAACCCCAATATACGTTATCTGATTGTATGTGGTAATGAGGTAGAAGGCCACGATACAGGGACTGCTATAAAGGCATTGATGGAAAATGGCATTGATGAAAGAAGAACCATCATCGGCTCTCAAGCCAAGACCCCGTATCTCTTTAATATTCCCCTTGAGGCTATTTATAGGTTTAGAGAACAGCTTACACTGATAGACCTTATCGGTGAGACAGACCCTGAAGTTATAATAAAAGGGGTTTGGTCCTGTTATCAGGAAACTCCCACTCCATTTAAAGAATACAAGCTCTATGATTTAGGCGCATATTCTGAATCGGCCATATCCAGCAGCCTTACATGGAAGGTAAAACATCCAGAGGAGGTTGAGGACTGGGAGATAGACGATATCCTTAAAGGTGTCGAGGAGTCAGCAGAGCCGGCAGAGAAACTTAAAAAGACAGGAGGAGAGCATATGAAAGAAGGAAGAAGAATTTTAGCAATAACCAAACGGCTCTTGAAGGTAACCCAAGAACTATCCGAGATAGCCATGCTATGTATAGAGGAGATAGAAGGGCTTGAAGCGCCTCCAGAAATAGAGATGAAAAAAGAGGAAGCCTTTATACCAGAAAAGGCAAAATCAGCGGTTAAAGTTGTCCCAGTTGTAAAAGAGCTTCCTGAAACAGAAGAGGAACTATACTTTGCAAATCAGCTCAGGGGATACAGTGGCGTATTGGCTGCATTTGAGGCGCTTGATAATGATATATGTCACAATGGCTGTACCCTGCCAGGCATGGTGATTACTACACAAAAAAGGCTGAAGAGATTGAAGGAAGGCATTGGAAAGTCATCCCTTTCAGAGGAAAAGAAGAAAGGATTAGAAAAAGAAGTGAATGATTTTATGGAGAGGATAGAAGCCCTGCCTCAGGATACAGACAAGCCATGTCAAAAGGCGGTTGGAACCTGTACAATTGGTAAAGGTTGCTTTGCCAGTGGGGCGCTTAAGCTAATGAATTTCATTACAGAACCAGCTCCACCAAAATATCTTTAAAGGGAGATAAAAATGTCTACAACCTATTTTAAAAACCAGCTCAGAGGGAATGATGTAGTTGTGGCGACCCTTCAGGCATTCTCTAAGGATATCTGCAGGAGATGTATCGGTCTGTCAGGTGCACAGACAAAGGTAATCAAGGGACTGAAAAAGTTGAGGATGGATCTGGATAAGACATCTATTCCAGATGATGATAAGAGGGAGATAATGACCCATATTGACACATCTGAGAAGTCTGCCAATTCAATTGAGATTGAAGAAGAATGCGAGTGTCAAAAGACCGCTGGAAACTGTAAGATTGGGCCTGGTTGTCTTGCACTGGGTGCATTAGAATTAATTAAAGAAATAACAGAGCCGCCTCTTGAGGCAAAAAAAGAGGAGGTAAGTAAAGCAGAAAAAGGGGAGGTGAGCAAAGTGGCAAAACTTGTTTGTGAGAAGTGTGGAGCAGAAGAACCTGTTCCCATTGTGCATTGAGGCCCTGGTATTGTCTCAGGTTCTGAGACTGATAAACTCTATTGTCCATGCCAGCCAGAAGGGCACACAGAAAACATAGAGATGCCGAAACACTGTGGAATCTACATGAAATATTCTAAATAAAGTCAACAACTATCTACCTGAAATCCATTAAGCTTTGAATAAAGATACTCCTTATTGAAAAAGCTAATGGCCTTTACATTGTTTCTAACGCAGGAGAGAAAAAGACCATTATTGCGTAATACCCTATGAATCTCTGAAAACACAAATTCTATCTGTGAATCAGTAAACCCCGTTAGAAGACCTTTCGCCCTTCTAACGGGAATGCTCACACGGGGCATTGACCGTGTGTTCGCTCGAAAAGGAAATTTATCTTCACCCTGTTAGAAGTTCAGACTTCTAACAGGGTTCATCCCCGCTGCAAGCAGCGAGGCATTCTAATGGGGTAAAAAGCCCGTCGTTTATAGAATCGAGGATTTTGTCTGTTTTGATCGATGGTAAATCTTTCATGACCATTTTTAAAACTCGTATCTCAATTGCACATACACATTATCATTCCTGTCCAGTTGTCCGAACTGGCTCCATCTTTCACCGCCGTCAGGATTAGCCCTTGAGCTATCGGTTTAGTTTTATGGCGTTATATGCATTTGTAATTTTTTATTAGTTCGTTCTATAAATTAAGCGCCTCTTCAGGGCACTCAGCAACACAGAGGTTACATTTTAGACAATCACCGTCCTTTACTGCCTGTGTTCCATCAGTCTTATAAGAATAAGGCTGTATCTGCATCGGACAGACCTCCTCGCAGTTTTTGCACTCAACACATTTTATGGAGTTAATTTGCAGAGGGTATTTGTCTTTCCCCACCCAGTTTGCCATTGAACCAATAGGGCAGAAATAACACCATGTCCTGTGCTGGAATATGAAGGACAAAATTACGCCAACAGCAGTGGTAACCGTAAGAAGTATTACAAAGAACCCCCCTATTTTGTAAGGGTCAGGCCATCTCATGATAATCTGAACCGTCATCATTATCATTAAAAAGGAAAGCATCCCGATGCGCAATGGCAAACCTTTAAAGAAAGGCGGTATCTTCTTTTTAGGGCTTACCGGAGCCATCATTGCATCATAGAAACTCCCCCTCGGACAGTACCAGTCGCACCACTTTCTACCCATGGATAATCCAATGCTTATACCAAGAACCATACATAAAGGGATGAAGTAGCCAAACAGAGGATTGAACCAGCCCCCGATGAGAATGACTAAAAAAATTACCCCCATTATGAGTTGTTCTATTCTTCTTCTCTTTTTCAAGACATTATTGTTCTCTCTCGCAGGCATGGTTAAAGCTCCACCTTCTAACGCATTCATTAAATTATTCATCTCTGCTGTCTCCTTCTTTTATGACTATGGATTTTAAAAAGTTAGATTCATGTCAGCCTGAACAACAACCTCTTTGTAATATCTTGCAGGGTCAGCGACCTTTACCCCCTCCACTAAATCACTTGGCGCCATCTCAAAGAGTGAAATATTCAAGGGGCAGGCAAGCACAGATGCTCCCTCAGCTATGAGCATTATAAAAAGATCTTCAACAGACGGCAGGTTCATTTCATCCATCTTTTTCATCACTGCATCGCCGGCCTCTTTCGGCATGTCCGGCAGGCACTTTAATTGATTTACCTTACCTTTGTGAACAGCATTAATGCCCCTTGAGCCGAAAAATATCGTGACCTTTGAGCCTTCCCTGAGCAGGCTCAATGCCGTCATAAGTGCATTGTAGACCTGGCATAACTCATCATGAAAACACATGATAGATACATTTTTTGTTATCTTTGTCATTGTGCACCTCACATTCTATTGTCATTCCAGCTCGTCTGGAATCTTTCTCCAGAGGGATTGCGGACAAGCCGCAATGACAGCTTTTAATACCCATTTTCGGGTCAATGAAATTGCATTATCTATGGCCAGTTACTCAATCCGTGTTTTATCTTCCATAAGAAATATTTTTCAAAGCCTGCCTTTGACCATTTATAGATAATCCCGGACTTAAGCGCCGACTCCTGCCTCGGCGGGAGCAAGGGCTTTGCCCTCATCAATGCCGCTGTATTCCCCATATCCATAAGACACAGAACATCCATCTCATAAGATGCGGGCGCAGGGCTTCCTGAAATCTCTGATGCTATGCTGTATGCGGCAGTCTTGGCCATTTTTACAGTCATATAACCTGTCTTTGGAACGCCTGTTGGAACAGGCGTCTGCTCAGGCGGCGCTATTGCAACTGCAACGCCAACAGCAAAAATGTTTTTGTGTTTTGTATGCCTGCATTTGCCGTCAACAGGGATAAATCCCCTTGGATTTCCAAGATGCGCTACGGCAGGCACGCCCTTCATTGCAGGAGCAAACATGGCAAGCTTAAAGGGAATTTTTGTGCCGTCCTTAAGTCTCATCTCAGCGGATGCAAATTCCTCCACAGCGATATTTGTTATAACCTTTATATCGCGTTTTGCGAATTCATCCTCCATAATTCTCTTTGAGTTTCTAAGTCCTCCGATACCGAAATGCCCGATGTAAGGCTCTGAGGTTACAAAGACAATCGGCACCTTATGCCTTATTTTCATCCTGCGAAGTTCGTAATCTATCTCAAATGCATATTCATAGGGAGGGCCAAAACAACTCACTCCCTGAACAGAACCAGTAACTATAGCGCCGGGTTCTTCAAGAAATTTATTCCATGCCTTATTTGCCCTCTCTGCCTGCTCAAGCGTGAAAATGCATTCTGTGTGCCCCTTGTCAGGGCCAAGTCCCGGAACTTCTTCAAAGGCAAGATGCGGACCGGTAGCAATAACAAGATAATCGTAAGCGATTTGTTTTGACGCTGTAACAACCTTTGATGATTCCGCATCCACGCCCTTAACTTCTTCGTGGATAAATGTTATGCCTTTCCTTTCAAGTATCGGCTTTAACGGCACGGTTATATCTTCAGGCTTTCTCCATCCCATCGCAAGCCACGGAAGCGACGGGATAAATACAAACTTATCCATATCACTCAGAAGAGTTATGTCTGCTGTTTTGCCAAGAAGCCGCTTTAGTTCAAAAGCTGCTGTAAGCCCGCCGAATGACCCGCCCAGAACAATAATCTTTGCCATGTAACCTCCAATTTTTAGTGAATAGTCGTTAGTGAATAGTATTCAGTAACCATTCACTGTTCACTTTTCACTATTCACTGCCTTTAAAACATTCCTACTACCTTATCGCTTTCAGCCATAAGGTCAACAAAACTGTCATAGCCTGTTTCCCTTGTCCCTTTTCCGATCTCGGCGCCTTTGATTCCCCTCAATTTCAAGTCATCTTCAAGAGCGTATGCAGTACCGTAAAAACCTTCAAGCCTTTCCTCCTGCGCAAAATAAACACCATTCTGTATTAAGAAAAGGTCGGCAGCCATATCTTGCGCAAGCTTCACTCCTCTCTTCCCATCCGCAGTGTCAGGACCATTTTTAACTATTACAACCATGTTAACCTCCACTCTCAGTTATCAGTGTCAGTGTTTAGTGTCAGTCCTTTTTTACTGACACAGACACTTTTCACTGTCACTGTTTTTTAGAATATCATCGTTGTTTTTGCTTCTTTCACAAGTTCTGCTATCTCTGAGCCATTCACTATTTTCACTCCCTCAACGATATCTTCCACCTCCATACACTGTTCCCTGAACGAAAGCTTATCAAGATAGACATTAACACCCATATCCAGACAGTCTTTCAAAACCCCTTCAAGATTTGTAAAGCCTGTTCCTGTATCATCCTGCCCTTTTCTGGCAAGCAGGACCCCGCTGTCAACCAAAATAAGACTGACAGCGAGTTCATCATATTCAAATATAATAATACTTGAATATATTGTCAAGAGAAAATATTTTCCCTATGGTTCAGAAAATATCCAGCCAGACTTTTATTGCGGTGGCAGAGATAATCAGCGCAAGAATCCATCTTAAAACTTCTGTTTTGGTCTTTTTGCCTACAACACCGCCTAACTTTACTGAGAAAAACGCTCCCAGTATAAGCGGCCATGCCATAGAGAACGGCACCTGCCCTGTTGCGACTTTCCCGATTAAGCCAGCAGTTGCAGAGAAAAGGCCTATTGCAAGGGTGCTTCCAAGCGCTACCCTAAGAGGTATTTTCAGGATATAAAGAAGTGTCGGGATAATAATGAAGGCTCCGCCCTGACCGACAAGGCCTATGAGAAAACCGAGCATGCTTCCTATTATTATTGCGGTTGTTTTATTGAATATGACTTTATCCTCTGTGAGGTGGTCATCAGAATAACTCCTCGGGATGAACATCAT
The DNA here is from genome assembly GCA_018896985.1 of Nitrospinota bacterium. Lineage (GTDB taxonomy): Bacteria > Nitrospirota > Thermodesulfovibrionia > Thermodesulfovibrionales > UBA1546 > UBA1546. The sequence continues at coordinate 510 of JAHILQ010000209.1, read as the reverse complement.
TGCAGCTGCAACCATAGCCAGCGCTCCGAATATGAATAGGAGTGCCCTGTCAGGTACAAACTTTGAGGCCAGAGCGCCTGTCAGAGAGGAGATGATGAGGGCGGGTCCAAGCGACAGAACAAGCGATTTGTTTACAAGCCCGTGCTTTTTATAAAAGAACATTGCTGAAAGCGATGCAAAAAAACCCTGCATCATCGTAAGGCCTGTAATGCTTTTTACGTCAATACTCTCAAAACCCAAAAGAGGCGGCACATAGAGAAGGAGAGGAAACATAATAATGCCTCCGCCGATTCCTAATAATCCTGAAAGGAAACCAACGAATGAACCGACAGAGAACAGGAACAGGTAGAACAACATCTATTTCTCTGCTAAAATCTGTCTGTTGTCATTTTCGCCTTTTCCGGCTACATCGCCGATATGGGCTGCTAATATGCCTTCTTTCTGCAAGGCTGTCACAAGTTTATCTTTTCTGTCCACAGGCACGAATATGAGCAGCCCGCCTGATGTCTG